>JAPKAI010000140.1 GCA_028825335.1 Gammaproteobacteria bacterium
AACACCTTGGGGCCCGCCAGATTGCCATCCTTGGTCACGTGACCAACCAGAAATAAAACCGTGTTGGTCTGCTTCGCATACTGAATGAGATAGGCGGCGCACTCGCGCACCTGAGAGACACTGCCTGGTGCCGACGCAACATCGCCGCTATGCATGACCTGAATCGAGTCCACAACCAACAGCTGTGGCTGGTGCTCCTGGGCCGCCTTGCAAATCTGCTCGACGTTGGTCTCTGCCAGCATCTTTAAATTCTTCTCAGGTAGATTCAAACGCTTTGCGCGCATACCAACCTGCTGCAAGCTTTCCTCTCCAGTGACATACAAGGCCGGCTTTCCGGTATTAGCTAACAGGCACATTATTTGTAGTAAGAGCGTACTCTTGCCGGCGCCCGGATTGCCGCCGATCAGAATTGCCGACCCCGGCACCAGACCACCGCCGAGAACACGATCCATTTCATCGATGCTGCTGCTAAACCGTGGGAGTGCCTCTAGGTCTATGTCTGAAAGATTCTGAACATTGGATTTATCGCCGGAGTAGCCCTGCTTGCGGAAATCGGCCTTGGTTGCTGGTGAGGTACTACTGCTATTGCCTAGATTAATCTGCGATAGCGTATTCCATTCCTTACAGGAGGCACACTGCCCCTGCCATTGACCATGTTCAGTGCCACAGTCTGTGCAGACGAATGCGATTTTGTTTTTAGACATACTCTGTATTCAGTTTTCTGTAGTTTGTTTTGTTAAAAATAGGATGAGGAAAAGTGCATCAAAAGTCATCCATCAGTATAGACAAATTCAACTCGCTTGGTGACTTTGCAGAACAATTCGTAGGAAATTGTATCTGCGTAGTGGGCTACCTCATCTGCCGAAAGCCCCTCTCCCCATAGCACTACGTCATCGTCTATCTTTACCGTATCTAGCCCAGTCAGGTCGATCGCGATCGTGTCCATAGATACTCGACCAAGTAGTCCAGCGCGGCGTGGCCCCAGCTTGGAATTGACCAGAACTGGCGTACCATTCTTCGCCGAGCGCGGATAGCCATCGGCATAACCTATGGAGACGATCCCAACCCGTGTGTATTGTTTGCAACGATGGGTCGCGCCGTAGCCTATCGTGCCGCCAGCCTCAACGTTGTTGATGGCGATAATCTTCGCGCGAAGCGTCATGACTGGCAACAGCCCTATCTCCTGCGCAGTGCGATTCGTAAAAGGCGATCCTCCATACAACATAAACCCAGGCCTCACGAATTGATGATGCGTTTGGGGAAGTGACAATATGCCGGCCGAGGCGGCGAGGCTTGCCTGCACCGGCCCCTGCGTCGAGTTAGCGATCTGCTCCTTGAGCGAATCGAACTCCGCTATCTGCCTTTGTGTGAATTCCACCGCGGATTGATTCTCGGTATCGTCGGCGCTGGCCAGATGAGACATGAGTACGACCTCTGTCTCCGGGTGCCTGTGCAAGTCTCCGCAGACTCGTAAGGCCTGTTCTTTGTCGAGGCCGAGTCGATTCATGCCGCTATTGAACTTCACCCAGACTCTGCCAACACCCGAGAGAATTCCGGTCTGCAGATATTTATCGATTTCCTCAAACTGGCACATCGAATGAATCATCGGCTCAATCTTGTGATTGAGACAGAGCTGCATTTCCTCTTTGTTGCGAAAGCCGCAAAGAAGGAGGATCGGAGTACTGATGCCGAGGGTACGCAGCTCCATGGCTTCTCCCATAGAGGCCACAGCAAGGGCTGCAAATTTTCTGTGCATCGCATTCAGTGCCAATGCCACTTTTTCGACGCCATGGCCATAGGCATTCGCCTTTATCACAGGAACGATTTGTGATTCGGGACAATGGCTGCTTACTTGTGAGAGGTTTTTCTTGAGCGCACGTAGGTCTATCGTAGCCCAAGCTCTAGGTGAGGAGTCAATCATGATCGATCCGGATAAGTGGCGACGTGGCTATCCATGGGTGTAACTGTCGTCGTACCTCGGTTGTGCGTGATTCTCGAAGCGAGTGTACTTGCCAACGAAGCTCAATCTAACTGTGCCGATAGGACCGTTACGGTGCTTGCCAATAATTACTTCCGCGACCCCCTTGTCCGGCGAGTCCTCGTTGTAGACCTCGTCTCGGTAGATGAAGGAGATAATATCGGCGTCTTGTTCGATCGCACCCGATTCACGCAAGTCAGACATTACTGGCCGTTTATTTGGTCGTTGTTCGAGGCTACGATTGAGCTGCGACAGCGCTATAACTGGACACTCGAACTCACGCGCCAACAACTTCAGTGATCGTGATATCTCAGAGATCTCGCCGACGCGATTGTCGCCGAAGCCTTTGATTTGCATTAGCTGTAAATAGTCCACTACAACCATACCTAGGCTGCCATGCTCGCGCACAATTCTACGTGCCCGTGCACGCATCTCCATCGGACTCAAGGCGGCGCTGTCGTCGATGAAAAGGGGTCGGTCTTTGAGTTTTGCCACGGCGTTGTTAAAGCCTGGCCAGTCTTCTTCAGTTAGTTGTCCGGTACGCAGCTTCGTCTGATCTAGCTTGCCTATAGAAGAGAGCATACGAAAGATCAGACTCTGTGCCGGCATCTCTAAGCTAAAGACCAATACGGGCTCGTCTGTGCTCATCACTGCATTCTCAACCAGATTCATGGCGAATGCCGTCTTACCCATAGAGGGCCTCCCGGCGACGATAACCAAATCCGATTTCTGCCAGCCGGAGGTCATCTCATCAAGGTCGGTAAAGCCAGTGGACAGGCCCGTGAGGCTGCCATCCATACCAGCAAGTTCATCGATTCTATCCACGGCCTTGCTGAGCAAGGGATTGATAGGAACGGGGCCCTGATCCTGCGGTCGCTCATCCGCAATGCTAAAGACTTCTTGCTCTGCCTCGTCCAAGACGACGGCGGCTTTCTTGCCACCGGTGTTGTAGCCGCTGTTGGCAATACCGTTGGCGACACTGATCAGACGGCGCAGGATCGCCCGCTCTCGGATGATCTCGGCGTAGGCATGTATATTCGCCGTACCTCTGGCATTGTCTGTCAACTCGCTAAGGTACTCGATGCCGCCAGCACTTTCTAATTCGTTTAGACTATTGAGGGATCCCATCAATGTCACGACATCGATAGGACTACGATCTTCGCTCTGCTGCGACATTACCCGGAAGATAATCTGATGCTCAGGGCGATAGAAATCTTCGGGAATAAGCACATCGGCCAGATTGTCCCATTCTGCGTTGTCCAGCATTAGACCGCCCAATACCGCCTGCTCCGCATCGACCGAATGAGGAGGCACTTTCAATGCCGCGACATTACTAATTGCACGGTTCTGAGGATTATGAGGGGTATCGAAAGACATCTTTTGCTTCTATTTGATTGAGACTAGTTCTTAGAAAGAGGGCGAAAAAAAACACCAACTGAATAAACAGATGGTGCTTGATGAAGATAGATTGGTCAAGGGCTAGAAGCAGACTGCTCTAGCCCTTGGCGATTAATCCTAGAGATTCAATCTTAGTCTTCCTTTGTCTCTGCTTTCTCTTCCTCGACTTCTTCCTTCGCAGCCACTTCAGCAGCTTCGGCCTCGATGATCTCTTCGATCATGCTGCCGTCTGCGCTGACGCCTGCAGCGGCATCAAGACCCTGAACTGCGAGGTTGATTGTCGCAGTAACTGCGTAGCCAAGATCCAATACGACCTCAAAGCTGCCCAGCTCGCGAATAACACCGTTTGGCAGCAATACTTCTGCCTTAACGATATCGGAGCCACATTGCGCGTTTAAAGCTTCCGCAATATTCTGCGTACCAACAGAGCCGAATAGTTTGCCTTCATCGCTCGCATTGACCTGCATGCTAAGCGAGGCATCAGCAACGACAGCCTGACGCTTCTGCGCGGCGGCTACGTTCGAATCGTGAGCGGCCATTAGCTCTGCTCTACGACCTTCAAAATCGGCTAGGTTCTGCTTTGACGCAGGTATCGCTTTTCCTTTTGGGAACAGAAAGTTGCGCGCAAATCCAGATTTCACATTGGCGGTGTCGCCAATTTCACCTAGATTTGTCATTTTCTCAAGCAAGATAACGTTCATTGGTTCTTCCTCATCTCTAATTCTTGTCTAGCATTGACTGCCAGTGCTTCATTCTATTTACGCCGGCTTCTGCAGGCGCGTTCTAAAATCGTACCAACTATCTAGTAGTGCAAGCAGCACGATCATATTCGCTATTAATGGCAACACGATTATCGCATACAGCACGGCTAACCAGAGGCTCGATAACTTCTTCGCTGCCACCACCGCATGTATTAGGGCAAGCCCAGAGAACATCAGCGGTAAAACCAAATACAGCATCCAACTCTGC
>JAPKAI010000141.1 GCA_028825335.1 Gammaproteobacteria bacterium
GCACAGCATTCATAATGCTGGGGTCGGTGGTTCAAGTCCACCCATTGCTACCATACACCACTCCAGTGAACTCTGGAGAACTCCAAGAAGAACCTCAAAGCCCTATATATTAGGGCTTTTGTGTGTGTGCTACGATACTTATTTCTCTAGCTTGAATACAAAAAGCTGGCTACCTTCTGGAATTGCTACATCTGCGACAGAGAATCCTGCTATTCCCTGACAATTGCCAGAACCTATAGCCACGTATGTATCACCGTCAATCTTAAAGCTCAGTTACTGGATTCCTTTCGTATCCATCTCTTGTCGTCTTTCTCCGCGAAGCAAATTAGTCATTCCATAATTTCCTTCATGACAGGCATATTCATATAGCAGACCATCAACTTTAGTCATTGGTACCATGGCGGTAATTTTGTCGGTGAACGTACCAGGATCATCCACCGTAAATTCATACTCAACGGTTGCATCGTTGACTCGAGTAAATCTTTCGGTGAGAAATTTATCGAAAGAATCTCCGTTGGGTGAACCGATAAGGCTTTGAGTCATGCCAGTAAAGTTTTTGGACTCAACAACTAGAGTATCTCCATCCCAATAACCTCGGGAATCACCGGACCAGAGCCGGATACCATCATCGAGCCCAGGGCCTTCACTCAATGGGACGATGCGCGCGTCGTGTATCATTTCTGTAATTATAACCACGTGATCACGATGCTGTACTAATTGGACATTATTATTGTAGCTGCTGGGCATAAAGGGCGGCCCCGCATTAAAGCCAACAATGCAGCGCTCAGATAGACCGCGATCTTCGGGGCCATCTTTTGAGATTCCACCAACAGCATATCGTACCGGACGCTCACCGGGAATATCATTGCCCACGCCACCCCCTTGCGTGGTAACGCCTTCTACCAATTCTGGAATGCGCCCGTTTGAAGGGTAGGTGATTAGTGACGTGCGAAGATCATAGCCAATAGTCGCTCGCTCATACCAAAAAGAATTGTAGCCGCCAACACCTTCAAAATGAGATTCGGCTCTAGCCTCGAAAGAGCCAATTGATTGCTTTCGGTTTTCCTCATTTTCTTCTGGGGTTACGTACTCTCGGTCGCCATATTTTTCTGCGCGCTGTAGGGGCGTATGGGAAGCAAAATTCCAAACACCTTGTAAGTCTGGCTGGCCGTATTCAGTTTTTAAGGGCACATAGTCCCCTTGTGAAAAGGCTGTTACAGAAAGGAAAAAAGCCGCACAGGCGGCAGTCCTGATTAAGATGCCTTTTACTTTCAATTGTAATTTTGTTTTCCCTTTTATTATGGCCGTATGATCGATAATCACAATAATGCTCCTAATTTTTCTCTAGTTTGAAGACTGCAATTTTAGAATTATCTTCCTAAGAAAGTGCGTGCCAACCAATACATTTCCCCACTGGACTTCTAGCACAATCACATTCCATAATTAACTCCTCAACATTGCCTTTTTCTCAGGAATACCTAACCGTTCGTCCACAATAGTATGTATAAGGGTGCAATGGAACCACTCTCGTGCACGGGGGTGTACCCCGGGGATGGATGTGCTGACTGGGTGGTGTGTGTCAAAAGGGGGCGGCCCTAGGGATGAGGTTAATATCTAGAGAGAAGACCCACGTTGAGCTATCGAGGGCTGAAGAGCGAGAGTAAAAGCTGTCTTCTCAAGACAATGGTGAATATAGTATTTGCAGCATCGATATTATACGGTCACTATCAATCCTACTCGAAAATAAAACAGTAGCGAGAAAATTTATGAAAAATATAATTATCTTAGTCGGCGTTGCAAGCGTTCTCAGTCTGCTCGGATTAGGGTCAGTGTCAGCCCAGAAAGCGGCCGCCGAAGTTACTCCTCTCACCGGGCAGGACTATGAGGAAATCAAGGCACTCTACGCGCGCTATAATCAAGGCAGTGATTTTCGTGATGCTGAATTGTTTCTGTCGGCCTTCGCCGAGGATGCGGTGATGACCAGGGACGGGGGCGATATAGCAGGTATGGCTGAGTTACGGGCCGATCGGGCCCGGCGCTATCAGGGGCAAACCGGCGATGTGGGCAGGCGTCACTTCAATGGAAGCCTTCTCATCAGAGCAACGATTGAGGGTGCGTCGGCACGCTCCTATTACATCTTATACGATGTTGCCGCACGGCCACGAACGATGCTTAGCTCAGGGTATTACCATGATGATTTCGTGCGAACGGCCGACGGCTGGCGCATAAAACATCGAACACTGATTATAGACGCGGCTGCTGAGTAGATTCAAACACCCTAACAAAAAGTTTCTGCATTGCGCTTGGTAGGTAGGGCATATCAATCACATTTCATTTCGACGATAGCCAGTAAAGGTCCTTTTTCATCTTTCCATCCGATGAAGAAAGTTTCGCCGACTGACAGCGACTCGCTTTCTATAAATTCCGACAGCGCTTCATCATAATTTGTGGCCAGATTGAGAGTGAATTTAATACTTTCATTAGTGTACTCTAAAGTCTTGGTGATGGCGCCGGACTTGAATTTTTTAAACATGCGGTCTGCGTAAATGTCGGCAAGCAAGATGCTACCAACTGCAGCCTTACTGCGTATTTCTTTTATCGCTTTTCGAACCTCGGTTTCAGATAAATAAAGAGTAACGCCTTCCCAGAGGAATAATGTTTTTTTAGTGAGATCGTAGCCAGACTCGATCAATTTATCGAATACATTTTCCTTGGTAAAGTCTACGCTGACGAAATTTACATGCTCAGAGGAAATTCTCGCCCCATCCAGTACGGCACGTTTGTGTTGCTGCACACTCGGCTGATCGATTTCGAAAAAGGTCACGCCGTCTCGCAGGAAGTTTCCATAGGCACGCATATCATAACCGGCCCCCATCATCACGAACTGTTCTACTCCTCTAATTTCCCGTTCGATAATGCTATCGAAATAGAATGTCCTGGCTACGATAAAATCTGCGAGAGTCTCAGATCCTGGTTCAGGTCTGCGTGGATAAAGGAAAGGACTGCCTGAGATTTTGAATTTCACCCACAGCGGGAAAAGGACCAGCCAAAGTCCAAAAAGAGACGTATTCGGCAACGCCGCCGCTAGCTTTGCAGTTGCATCGTCATCGCGCATAGAAAAAATGTGCATGGTCCAGCGAGCGTTAATGATTTCTACTGCAGTCTGAGAAACTCCGACTTTCTTGCTCACCACTATTTGCTTATAGGCTACAAGCATCACTCCCAGCACGGCAAAGGGAATGAAGGCAACCTGTAAAGGGACATAAATAAATAAACTCAGAATAGACATGTATGCTCTTCCTAAATGAAAGGACTATATTTTTATAACTCTCAGTTTAACCACAAATATATAACTTGCCAAAGCAAAACTGACATCACCCGCACTCACAAGACCGGACAAATCCGTGCCCTGTCTTCTCTAAAATTCTTTCGAGCAATACCCCGTCGTATATTGTTGCGGGCTAGAGTAGTGGATGGGTTCAATCCCTACTTATTTTGAAGAGAAATGAGACACGACAGACTTTTCTTATTATTTAAGGTGCTGAGCGCACCCACATTTTTGCGATAACGGTACTCCCCGGCGCAGCACCGCCGGCGGCATACATTTTATCGCCGATGATTGCTCCAGCGGTTGAAGACAAGGGCTCAAGTAATTCGCCGATTTTCTGCAAGGCAGGGTTTTGTTGAGTCATTGTTGTCTCCGAATCTATGTGATTGCACTTTAGCGTCTAAGACGGAATTGGGGACGATTCATGTGTGACCCTCAATTTAGGCTCGATCTCTTCTTCAAGCTTGACTAGATGCTCTCGGTGAAGAAGAGACGCAGGTCTGTGAAGTTCCAATTCAAAAATAGAATAGCACTTATTGTTTCAGTCAAGAATACCCGCTGCATTCTCTTTGTTGCACCGCGCTAAGCCCGTAATGTAGAGGGATGCAATATGGCGAGGTAAGAGGGACTGGCTTGCGCGAGGTTATCTATTTATGCGACTCTCAGCTATCTGCTCGATCTGAAGAGCACAATAAGGTATTTGATAAAAGGGCCCCTTCATGAATGATTCGCGCTATAAGTTAACCTCTCTGTCAAGCTTAAAGCTTTTGGTGCGTCCGAAAGAGATTCGAAAGCAAAGCTAATAATTCTCGCTCTGCATTAGCGAGAAGGGGGGCATGCCACGAAATGATATGCCGAAGGGTGGCGCTGCGATTTGAGTTTTTCGTTGCAGTAATGTCGAGAATAGATGAGACAGAATTTCATATAAAACACTTGGAGTAATACTCAATGGCTGTAACTTTCCCCGATCATCCAAACCTCATCGGTG
>JAPKAI010000142.1 GCA_028825335.1 Gammaproteobacteria bacterium
GCAACTATCGAATTGTATGCTGGCGCTCGACTCCCGTTGCGAGTAAAGGCATAAAGCAGCTCCGCCTCCATCTCATATTCTTTAATTCCTGGTTTGCAACAAGCCATAGCACGCTTGTGCCCTTGTGCCGAAATCTCAGCAGCCTGCTCCATTAGCTTGACTTCGCTGGCGCTCTTGAAGAGCCGTAATTCATGCAGCAGATGGTCGAGTACGAGAAACTCCCCGGGCGGATGCGCTCCCATCTTTGCCTTGTTTCGAATGACTTTGACCCAGTCCATTACCTGATTATCGAATTGGTCATCTTTGCCCATTGAGTAGTACACGCGATCACGCCCTTCGATCAGCCCCGGCAAGATGTCATCGATATCATTAATTGGAAATGCATCATCGATTTCCAATTCCTCACAGGCCGCATCGGGACCCATGAGAATGCCAGTCCAGAGCTCTTTCTGCTTGTCCTTTTCCTGACAGAACAGTACGGCTTCGCCCTGCTTACGCCCCGGTATCAAAGCCAAGAATGCATGTTCCTCTTTGAGCCCTGTCAGATAGTAGAAATCGCTATTCTGTCGATACAGATATTCGGCATCGCCGTTACGCATATGCGGTGGTGCCGAAGCCAGTAACGCGATGCTATTTGGTTCCATCTGTGCCATTAGCTCCTTACGACGGAGCTTCATTTCACGATATTTACTGCTCATTTCAACCTCGGATACCTGTATTTAATTTCAACGCACAAGCATATAGCTGTCTTATAAGAGAGCCAAGTAACAATTTTTGCAATTCCATTATTGACCCCCTTCCAACTCGGCTCTATAGTTAGGGGATTGTTAATGTAAATCCTAAACTAACGCCAATAGTGCGTTGCGGGCATTGAGAATTAACACCCCGTTAGGAATGCCAGATAGTAATAAGAGAAACAGCAAGATGAGCGAAGACAGATTCCTAACATTGAGCGAGAAAGTCGATGACCTAATCGGCCTCTGCGCTGACATGAAGCGCGAAAATCAAATCTTGAAAGCCGGGGAGAATTCCTGGCAGAGCGAACGCAAGCAATTGATGGATAAGAATAAAGATGCCAAATCCAAACTGGAATCTATACTCGTACGCCTGAAAGCCATGGACCAATCCTAGGGATTTTTCATTGATAGGCCCGTTAGCCATAGCGCCGTTTTGAATTTTGGCCTTAGAGCTGTTTTGATTTAAAGTACAATTATTTGGGTAATGAAATGAGTGAACAAAGTACATCGGTACAAGTAAAAATCATGGACAAAGAGTATCAGGTAAATTGCCCGCCCTCCGACCAGGAGGCTCTGATTAAGTCCGCACGCTACCTAGATGAGAACATGCGCAAGATTAAAGGTCGTGGAAACATTCACGGTGTCGAAAAGATCGCCGTAATGGCAGCGCTGAACATTACCCACGATATGCTGCGCAAGAATCAGCTCATCAATGAAACCCGCCATTCCACGGCACAGCAGGTGCAGGGCATAGAAACCAAGATCGACTCAGCAATTGCCCACAGCCGTCAGCTAGAGATTTAACGCAAACATCTGTCTTTCAAGAGATGCCTTTGCCTCTGCAGGTGATGCAGCAACGACCTAGCCTGACAGACAAAGGTTTCTGGCCTCTTTTCTTATTGTTACCCCCCGATATATACTTAACGCGATAGTTCCCTAGAGCATTTGCCAATCAATACTTGTTCTTGAGCCGATATCTTTATCACCGGAGGCAACTCGACAGATGTTGTTGTGCATGTCCGCTAGTCGGAAAGCCTTATACATCGCGGGAGCCACCACCTGAACCTTTGGGTTCAGGGCAAATTTGGTAGCGGTGTTCCGGGGGGCTTGACTGTTTTTAATCCTAATTCATTATCAATCTCATATGCCTGATACACGCGATACACTGCGCTCTTCTCTCCGCGAAAAGCGTCAGGAGCTGAGCCCCGAGCAACAAGAGACCGCCGCGGCCTCCTTGTTCAGCATGCTCGGAAATCAGGACTTCTTCCGTGTCGCCCAGCGTATCGCGTTCTATCAGGTTGCAGACGGCGAGATCGACCCGCGCATGCTGCTCGACCTAGCTCTAAGCGAGGGGAAATCCTGTTTCCTCCCCGTCATTCAGCAAGATAATCCCGAATTCGTTTCTTTCGCCCCTTATGATGCCGACACCGAATTAGTACCAAATAAATGGGGAATAGCGGAACCACCAGCATCCGAGGTCATCTCTCCAACCAATTTCGATGTGGTTTTCGTGCCGCTAGTTGTGTTTAATAAGGATTGTTTTCGACTGGGAATGGGTAAAGGCTTTTACGATCGTACTTTCAGTTTCAAAATCTTAAATCGCCGCAGCAGCCCGATGCTTGTGGGTCTCGCACACGAAAATCAGTTAGTCGATTCTTTCCCGGTAGAAAGCTGGGATGTCCGATTAGATGCGGTTGCCACCGAGAAAAATATATACCGCCCCGATACTACGTAGGACGAAATTCTGATAACGGCCTGTCCTTGGCCCATCTTCTTTTTTTGTTATCTTATAACTGGTATTGCTCAGCTTGGATACCGCTATCGCAGCGGCATCTATCTGATCTATTTCTATAGCAATGCGCTTTGAGCAATGCCGCTAGCCAACACCCCCACTACGAATAGGGTGATAACAACCATAATCATATCTGGCTTTTTGCTCATATTCGTCTCCATGACTTTTAACGCTCAAGAGATTTAACGTCTATTATCTTCGAATCTTTAATTTTCTCGAAAAAACAATTGATTAGCGATGGAACCTCCATTCGATTATCGAAAGTTCAAAGTTTCTATTGCGCTAAGGAAATTGCCGCCTATAATACTGTATATCCATCCAGTACTATTTAGGTTGAGCCGATAATGACTACTATTCAAAACCACTCAGACACCCATTTGCCATACCAGAACCAATACCAGTCAGCACAGGCAGATGCTCTTCATGGTGAGGGCTCTAGCGACATAGATGAGCTAATACAAGGCAATCCAAAGCTATGGCGCGGCTGCGATATGGCCGGCCAGGGTATGCATGGTCGAAGCACTGGTTTTACGCAGCTAGATGCAATCCTTCCCGGGCGCGGGTGGCCCGAAAAAGGCCTAATGGAGGTCATCACACCTCACTGGGGCATGGGCGAGTTGCAGCTTTTGATTCCGCTTATGCGCTCAATCGTTGAACAAGGGAAATGGATCCTGTGGATATCGCCCCCTTATTTGCTTTATGCGCCCGCCTTGGTACAGGCGGGAATTAATACCGACCAGGTACTGGTGGTCAAACTAGACACCTCTTGTAAGGACGCTTTGTGGAGTATGGAAAAGGCTCTGCAGACCGAAAATTGCGGCCTGGTATTGGCCTGGCAGAACTGGTTACCGACTAAAGTATTGCGCCGCCTACAGCTTGCAGCGGACACAGGAGACACTCTCGGGGTGTTATTTAAGCATCATGATAGTGAGTACTCACAATCTACAATACGCCTTAAAATACAGGACTCTTACTCCGAAAATGCAGGTTTTAATGAGTCTGAAGTGACCGTTATTAAGGCTAGGGGCAATTTCCGCTCATTAAGCGCGAATATTAACCTCTATCAACAAGCCTGACCTGTCTGGAGCAATACCTTGAAAGACCCAGACAGTGAGGCACAGCTCCCTCTGCTGTGTATAGCGCCTGAATCTGGCGCTCAGATTATCCAACTTCCCGCACGAGCTAAAAACTTAGCGAAGGAGCGACCCTCCAAGACTGCGACGGATGAGGCGAGCGCCAAACCCATCGCAAAGCGCAGCAAGTCTAAAAACCTATGGTATGCGCTCTATCTACCTCAGCTTAGGGAGCTAGACTCAACACAACAGAAGAAATATCTCGATCAACTAGCCGGCCACATGCAAAGTGTTAGCTCAACAGTGAGCTTTCATCCCCAGGCATTAATCTGCGAGATACGCAGTAGTTTGAAATATTTTGCCGGCATCGATGTTATTCATCAGAAGTTGCAGAAACTCATAGAGAAACAATTACAGCAGTGGGATTTAGCAGATGATTTCTTTTATGCGGCCAGCCCCACTGTCAACGGCAGCTTATTGCTAGCCAGATCCGGAAACAATGTGCTGGTCTATCGACAAGAAAACTTACGCTCAGCACTAGGACAACTCTCCACAGATGTACTAGATATAAACAAGGAACAACGTCGACGACTTCTTAACATGGGTATTCGTCATTTAGGGGACATCTGGCGTTTACCTAGCGATGGTTTAAGAAAACGCTTTGGCAGTAACTTC
>JAPKAI010000050.1 GCA_028825335.1 Gammaproteobacteria bacterium
CTGGCAGTAAATAGCCTTCGCTGATCAGAGAGTCTGTTGCGGCTTCGTATTGCGTCAGATAGTCACTGAATGACGAGTACATAGCAGCAATAGGAGTACGCGGATCACTTGCCTGTTCTGCCGTCGCCATATTTGCCGGCAAGGGTATGTAACCGCCCGATAGTCGCGCCAGCGATTTCTCCGCGCCCGTGCCTACCGCACGAAGATTCCAAGGCACGAAGGTTGCCAAGGGCACCTGTGCGAGTGGCGGCAGTACGGTTGTTTTCGCTGAGTCATTGTTGTCGCTATTTACTGCGGGCACTAGAGTCCTGTAATACATATCAGTTGTCAGCGGATGAATATCTATGATTCTACCCGTAATCCAGCGATCGCCGTAGTTGGCAAAGCCAGGCGTATAAAGCGCATCGGGGTGAGTTACCCCACTGAGTAGATTCCAGGCGCGGCTGTTGATACGACCGTCAATGTGAGAGGGCACTAGAGAGCCATCCGCGATTTGCGGATAGCGAGACGCAGGCGGGGCTTCGTCGTTTGCTACCCAGTCATACATGGCAACGAGAAGTGAGGCAGCGATGGGTGCCCACATATTCGGGTTATGCGGTAACTGTCCATATGTCGCGGCACGTGGTAGTCCGCTTCCGGAGCCATGTTGCGACCCACCTATAGAATAAAAGCGCACCTCTTCGGGTAGCACTGCGTCCATAGTTCCCTGGGGGTTTGTATGAGGCAAGGATCCGCCTCGCAACCAGTACTCATTCGATGTCTGAATATGCATTACCATCGGGACTGTGTCGCTCGCCCGAGCTTTGCCGAGGATACTGTCGGAGCGCCCCGTAAACGGATCTGTACTTTCGCCGTAGGTAAAAGGAAACAGGTCATTTGGGAAAAGATGGTTCGAGTGTTGCCCGTTGGTTCGTGTTGGCATGGCGAAGCGATTGTTGAACATGCCATAGCCACTGCCGGCGATAACAGGAATCACGCCGTCGAATACCTTACGGCCATTTAGGTCTTCATTGAATCCGTCGTACATGAATTGACGCAGCAGTCGTCCACTCTGTGAGTTACCCCAAGCAACGGTGTTGTCGATCTCCGGCAAGCCTAGTTGTGCAAGTTGATCTGCCGCATCGCCGAAACGAATCGCCGAGACCATGTCGCGGATGGCGGCCATGCCAGCACCAGCCAGGATCGGATTGCGGGCCTCGTAGATAAGCTCATACAGCATTCCCGGCTTAAACCCGCCATCAACACTCAAGTTAACTATTGGCTGATTGCTGTCGCTTTCTGGAACGACCTCAAGTTGAAATTGAGAACGTTCGACAGGTACGCGCGGGTCATCTTGATAGAGGCGCCGGGTCAGGCTTGCACTTCCTAATCCAGCAGCCGTTGGCTCATAGGCCAGATGTCCGCCACCGGCTATGTTTACTTTCTGCCCTGCCTCTCCTGCCACTCCTACACCAACCTCGTATCTAACTTGGCCGGTAATGCGCTGCTGTGCGGAACCCACGATCGGCGCATGCAGACGCAGTCGTCCGTCTCGTGGTGACAGCTCATTTATCCATCCAGTAGCCAGATAGGTAAATCCCATTCCGCTCAGGGGGTTTAATAGCGATCGCTCCGGCGGAAATACGCTGCCTCCACGGTTGTTAACGTTATACAACAAGCCGCCGTTGGCGACCGAGACGGAGGGAACCAATAATCTAAAATCAGCAGCATACTCGACTAGGCCATCGCTGTTCACGGGAGCATACGCTATATCGGTGACTGCACCATTCAGATCCTCGTTAGGATCAAGTGTGAAGTAGGCAACCCCAGAGATTGATTGATAACTGAAGTCGACATTCGAATCAGAGAGGGTCTCTCGGCTGGTGATCTCGATGCGCTCGATATCCGCTAGCGCAGTGACAGAGACCAGTAGCAAGACACTTACGATGAAAAGGCTTTTGAGTAGTTTCATAATGTTATCCGATTGCTCTTCTTATTTGCTGGGCATGGAAAAACTGGCACAGTGAGTTTTTAACATTTATTGAGCAGAGTCAATGACTTCGAGCCCAGGCTACACCGGCTCTGTCAACGCGGCCCTTTTATTGGCGCGATACTGCTGAAATACCGGCATTAGAGCCGTCAGCGCCGACCCCACGACTAGCAGGAAAGCCCCGAGCAAGGACAGCATACTTAAGCGATCTGAGAAGGCATAGTCGGGCTGGAAGAACACAAGAAGCTTCAGTGAGCCTATTGTGAAAAGCGGAGCTAGCGCGAGGACGGCGCTGACTTTGGAGGCATCCCAACAGTTCAACGCCTCGGCAAAACAACCATAGGCGATAATAGTGTTCAAACAGCAGAACAACAGCAGATAGACCTGAATCTCGCTAAGCTGAAAAAGGCTTAGTGGCGAAATGAGGGGAAGCAGCGCGACACTAGAAAAAGCATAGATTAGAAATAAGATCTGCACCGAGGAAAAACTATTCAGCAGTTGCTTTTGCAACAGCGCATAGACGGCCCAGGTTATAGCGGCGAAGACTACGATGACTACTCCAATAGTTTCTCTATTTTCAAGACTGAGAAATCCACTTAAGCGATCGTTAAAGAAAAGCAAAAGACCGCATATAATTAATCCAGTTCCAACTTTCTGCACTGCTAAGAATGGTTCCTTGTACAGGAAGACTCCACCCAAAATTAGGAACAAGGTAGTGAGTTGAATAACTGCTTCACTAGTTTCACCGTTGACAAAATTTAGGCTATAAGAGAAGAGGAAATAGTTAAT
This sequence comes from Gammaproteobacteria bacterium, assembly GCA_028825335.1. Lineage (GTDB taxonomy): Bacteria > Pseudomonadota > Gammaproteobacteria > Pseudomonadales > Pseudohongiellaceae > UBA9145. The sequence continues at coordinate 2,759 of JAPKAI010000050.1, forward strand.
ACAAAGCCCGACAGCTGCAAACAGGAGAAACCATTTTATCTGGGCTGCCTGTCGTAATATCTGCGGTATTTTCCTTTGAATAGTTAGCCAGGCAAAGAGCACTATGCCCGCGGCAAAGAATCGGTACCATACGATAGTAATAGCATCCATCCCCGCGAGAAGTTCCTTCAGCGCAACAGGCAGCATACCCCATAGCATCGCTGCAATGAGGGATAGAAAGAATCCGGTTGTATGTTTTATTGTTGGGCTGTGCATGAATGAATCCGCGACCGTGGCCTCAATTACGCATGACGCTTCGAGGCCAATAGAAATTTTATTTAGGGACGTTACTACAGGATTGCGATCCGACTATCTAAAAGCCTACTAACCAACACTAGGACAAACTAGCTTCCTTAATGTCAAGTGTAAACCATATTTCGCGCGCTACCTATTCGATTCGGACATAGGCAATCGGGTTGATCAGATTACCCTAGAGAGAAATCAGGACAGTTGTATGTGACGAGAGAAACGCGCGCTCAAAAATTCCATCTGATCGGCTAGTACATTGTGATTTGATAGATAGAGAAACTCGTATTGATTCGGCACGAAGGGTATGGCCAAGAGTTCCATATTAGCCTGTTCGGGAGAACGATCGGCTTTTCGATTATTGCAGCGCCTACAGGAAGTTACGACATTGGTCCAAACGTCTATGCCCCCCCGAGAGAGAGGCTCCACATGATCTCGAGAAAGGTTGTTCGAGACAAACTGACCACCACAGTAGAGACAGATGTTCTGATCGCGCCTGAATAAAAATCTATTTTCGAGCGGTGGGTTGAATCTATTTCCATGGACCTTACCGTCGCATGCAACGATGCTGGGCAGTCGTAGCACGGATTGCTTACCGCTACGATTAATACCTCCTCGCATCTCAAAGACAGTGCTGCCGAGAGACCAGACGACGAGGTCTTTAACCAGCAAGGTCGCTGTCTCTTCTCGGGTAAGCCAACTTACCGGAATACCCGCTTTGTTTAACCTTAAAATCTTAGCATTCACGTAGAATCACCCTACGACAATCGTCCAAAATCAGGAAACACTTGTGGAGTTTACTCCTTCTTATTATCGGCGCAATCTCGTCTTGCTAAAACGTTAACAGAGATGCGGATAAGGCGGTAGCAGGGTAGAGAACCCTAGCTATTTTGGTTTTTCGCGGCAAGACGCGCTTTGTGTTTAGCCCATCCACCATTGCTCAACCAGTAACCTATTTGCAGGACTAAGAGCAGGGCAAGGAATAAGGGCAAGCTGCCGTAATCGGGGCCACCGACCTGAAAATAGAACACCGCCGTATAATATCTATCCTCTGTCGGATGCTCTGCAGTGACAACGCCGATATAGGTGCCCTTGCTATCGAACTCATAGCTTGCCGTATAAAAGCCGCCGGGCTCTATACGCTGAGGCTCGTAATAGACCGTTGCCGCCTCGAGATCCTCTATGGCGAGCACATCCTCCAAAGCCGCATACTGCCCCACCTCATTTATGTCGCGGATGATGCGAAAGTCGATGAGCATCTCCGGCATCAGATTGTGCAAATATTCCATGACGAAAACCGAACGCGAGACGTCGGGAATGTCTTCACAGAATTCATCTGAGCCTCTAGTCTCGGGCTGGAAAACCGTGAAGTGCGCCTGCAGAAAGTTGATGTTGATTACACAGAGGTCTTCTTGGAAGGCAACGCCACCATGGGCGCTCGCATACTGACCCGACAGTGTCGAGGCAAATAAAAGCAGAGCGAGGAGAATTCGGCGCGGTAGGTGAAGGCTCATGTCAAACAGGGTTGTGGCTACTATGTGTGGCGAGTAAAAGAGGTACTTATCTTAGCATATTTGCAAGATAGACGCTAAGCGCAATGCTCGAGATGGTTATTGCTTGGCTGCGTTTATCTACCAAGCAATAATGCTACCGTCATAGTTAAAGAAGCTACCTGAACTTTGTGGATCTAGATCATCGACAACCTGCAACATGCCAGTCACGCTGGTTTTTGTATCTATCAGGGCATTCTGTCCGCCCATGTCGGTCAGCACCCAGCCGGGATGCAGGACGGCGGCGCTAAAGCCCTCCCCAGCTAGATCTATAGCTAGGCTCTTAACCACGCTATTCAGTGCCGTCTTAGAGCTACGATAGATATAGGATCCACCCCCGCTATTATCATCGATGGAACCCATCTTGGATGTCAGGTACACCATCTTCTTGTCTTTACCCTGCCGAAGATTCGGCATAAGCAATTGACTGAGCATCAAAGGTGCAATCGAATTTACCTGTAGAACTGAAGCCCAGAGCTGGCCATCTACTTCACCAAATTTAGCATTGCGCGGCCCATAAACTCCTGCGTTATTGATGAAAATATCGATCGGCGTATCAGCCAATTGCTGCACAAATTCCAGGATTGATTCAGCGGAAGAAACATCAAGCTGCCGAACTTCCAACTTATCATGATCACTGCGCAGCTTCTTCAAGACATCCGCTGCCTCGATATCTCTGCACGTGGCGATAACGCGATCACCGCGAGCAAGATATTGTTTCGTGAATTCTAAGCCAATGCCCCGATTCGTTCCGGTTATTAAAATAGTAGCCATCTTCTCTATTCCTAGCGGTTTTTAATCATCTTGGAGTCTATCAAATCTAGCGCAGTTGGTAAGTAGCCAACCAAAGCTATGCTCTGTCTTTAGGCCCGCTGGAGAGTCTTACCCTCGGTTAGACTGAAGTGCGCAGTAACCTTCTGCTATAATCCCCCGTTTGATTCACCAAACGAGTTAAATCGCTCCTAATTAAGCCCTCTAGCGAGAGACCAATGCGCAGCAAAACCCAACCGGCAACCTCAATACTACTATTCGCAGTTCTGCAGACTTCAGGCTCGCTGACTCTCGCACAGGATGTAGAGGAAGTACTGATCATCGGTGTAATCCCAACCGGTGCTGGCATAGATAAAGACAAGATTCCATTTCCGGTTCAGAGCCGCAACGCATCCGATATAGAGAACGCCAACCCGCTGAACATCTCAGACTTTCTCAGACAGAGTTTCAGCAGCGTGTCGCTCAACGATGCTCAGAACAACCCCATGCAACCTGATCTACAATATCGTGGCTTCACTGCCTCGCCCCTACTCGGCTTAGCGCAGGGCTTGGCGGTCTACCAGAATGGTGCGCGCATCAATGAGCCTTTGGGCGACGCGGTGAATTGGGATCTTTTGCCGCAATCAGCAGTCCAGTCAATAACCCTCTCTGGTGGCGCTAATCCATTGTTCGGGCTTAACAGCTTGGGTGGCTCACTGGTCATTGATATGAAAGATGGTTTTATCTCACCGGGCAGCAGTGTCGAGATTAGCTCGGGCTCGTTCGGTCGTACCACAGCAAACATCGAGGTCGGCGGGAACAACGGCTCATTCGGCTACTATGCAAACTTGGAAAGCTTCCAAGAAGACGGCTGGCGTGACCAATCTAAATCAGATGCATTGAATTTCTATAGCAGTGTTGGTTGGCGATCGGATTCGACACGACTCAACTTCAACTATCAATACGGCGTATCAGAACTAATTGGCAACGGCGCATCACCAACAGAATTGCTAGCACTCGATAGGGAAGCAATTTTCACAGGCCCGGACACAACCGAGAACGATATGCAGATGGCCAGCTTCGATTATGAGATTGACGTAAGTGCAAACATCAGCTTTGGCGGCAATATCTTCTACAGGAAAAACAAGACCGATTCTTTCAACGGTGATGGTTCTGAATTTGCAGTCTGCAGCCTCGGCGGCATGCCACAACTTCTCGATGAGATAGAGGAAGATGATCTCGAAGAACTAGGCCTTATTGATAGCGACATCTGCAACAATCAGTTTGCAAATAGTGATGCTCTTGAAGCTTTCCTAAATCAGACTGCTTCCATGCTAGAGATTGATGCCGAATTTAATCTGGAGAGTTTCACAGATGACATATCGGGCTCGGGAATTCTTTCCGACGAGGGAATTAATAATCTTAGCGATCGGGCTCAACAAAGCGTAGGCGCCGATTTTCAATGGACGGTTCGCGGAAATTTTCTGGGTTACAGCTCGCAGGTCATTGCCGGCGGCGCGTATTATAGAGGCGAGTCAAACTTTAACTCAGTCTTAGAGCTGGCAGAACTCGATCCTATTAGCAGACTAACACTAGGCTTAGGAACTGGCACCTTCGTTGACAGCGAAGCGACCTCGATAAATACCGAGACAGAGTCCAGCAGTCTGTATATCTCTAATACTATGGACCTGAGTTCGACCGTGGCACTAACACTATCTGCCCGCGGAAATTACACAGACGTTACGCTGCGTGACAGGTCCGGCATACGGCCAGAACTCAACGGCAGCCATAATTTCTCTAGAGTTAATCCTTCGCTAGGACTTACTTGGCAGGCTAGCGATAGCCATTCTTTGTATACCTCTTATAGTGAATCTTCTCGGGCCCCTACTCCAATCGAGCTTGCCTGTAATGAAGGCGTCTTCGATCTAGCCGTAGCCTTTGCGATAGAGGCCGGCGAAGACCCAGGTGATGTGGATCTGGAATGCCGCCTACCCAATGCCTTCTTGGCCGATCCACCGCTAGATGATGTGATCGCAAAGAGTTTCGAGTTAGGATCACGCGGCTTCATCAACGACATCGCGTACTCACTAGGAATGTTTCACACACTGAACAAGGACGACATCTTATTTCAGACTACCGGCCGTTCCACCGGCCTTTTCGCGAACGTCGATGAGACGAGGCGAGCTGGAATAGAGTCTAGTTTGCAGGGGAAGTGGCGCGCGTTCAGCTGGCTAGCAGCTTACAGCTACATCGAGGCGACCTTCGAAGACGACTTTCAGGCACTGAGCCCAAACCACGAATTTGCAGACGATGAAGGTGAAGTTACGGTACGTGAGGGTGATCGCATTCCTGGAATACCCCAACACCAATTCAAGGTTTCCAGCGATTACCGGTTCACTAACGGCCTAAGCATCGGGCTAGACGTGCTCAGCAATGGCGGCCAAGTTCTGCGCGGCGATGAGTCTAACCAACTGGACGAAGTCTCCGGCTATACCACTATCGGTATGCGCGCTCGCTACAGCATCAATGAAAAACTGGAACTGTTCGCGAAGGTAGATAATCTTCTGGATAGAGAATACGAGAGTTTCGGTTTGCTGGGCGAAGAGCCGGGTGAACTAGGAGTACCTATCATCGAAGACTTTACTAACCCTGTGTTCTTGGGCGCCGGAGCTCCGAGGGCTGCATTTCTTGGAATTCGCTACAGATTCTAACTGCAAACCTAGATAGCTCAACCTTACCTGTTACGTAAGAACTCCACAGCTCGATCTGGAAAGTCGGTAAACACACCATCAATATCCGCGCGGAAATAGTGTATTTCTAGAAGGTCTTCATAGCTATTCGCGTAGTCCGGCACCTGACCCGGATCTAAGCGATAGGTGTACGGGTGAACTTGCATGCCAGCGGCGTGAGCCCTAGTCACGAAATCGCTAACTTGAATATTCGCCTTCTGAGAGTCCCTAGAAACCACTAGGCCCTTTTCGGGGCCAACTCCATCCGCGAATGCCGACAGTTTATCCATGCCGTCTTCTTCGAACATCCATGGATAGGAAGAGACGCCGCCGATCAATTGCACGAGATTTAGGTCAACACCTTGTGCGGGCATAATTTCATCATGAATGATTTTTAATTCTTCAAAACTAAATGTTTGTAGGAACACCTTATCTTGCTTACTAGCATAGCCGTAGGATTTCAGCATTCTAACAACTGCTGAGCTGATGTCTTTTCCTGCTTCGCGGTGAAACTCCGGGCCTTTGATTTCTGGGTAGATGCCGACGTTCTTTCCAGTGGATTTGTTCATGCCCTGGATTAATTCGATTTCTTCTGACAGTGTCGGCACACTGAAGGTGGATTCTCCGATTGGGAATCGATTGGCATAGCCCTGCTTTTTCTCACCATTTTCGATATCGAAGCCTTCGCTTGCTCGAAGTTGCCTTACCTCAGCAAGAGTGAAATCGATAGCGTAGTAACGGCCATCATCTCTCACTCGATCGGGAAAACGCTCAGCAACGTCGGTCGTTCTATCCAGAGTGATGTCGTGCAGCACGATGAGATGGTCATCGCTGGTCATTACGACATCTTGTTCTATATAGTCGGCGCCCATGGCGAATGCCATGGCCTTGGCTTGCAACGTGTGCTCGGGCAAATAACCACTGGCACCCCGATGAGCGATAACGACTTTCTGTGACTGCGCCTGAGTAGATAGTGTTGCTGTCATGAGTAGTACACCGATTGCCTTAGCGGCGATAGATCTGAAACGGGAAGAATGCATTAGAGTTACCTGGGTGCCTGCCTGAGAATATCGAATGCTCTCTCGACGATGAATGATTGACCGTAAGTCTAAGCGACGAACCCTGTCTTTTATATTACAAAGCGCACCGAAAATACAGTGTACCCCAATCTATGAGCCCAGTCGGTAACGCAATTTAATCGCTATAGTATCGACGATTCTCTTGTTCCACGATTGTTCGAGAAGCTCTTGAAATGACTGAAAGTTATCTCGCGGCAGATTACTCCCGCGCGTATAGACCACGAACAGGTCCGAAAGCGGCGCAATTTCCCAGCGATATCTCGCCTGAAATGTAAGCCTGCTGATGACGAAGTCATCCTGTGTTGAATCCGGATTAGCAACACTCTGCAGGAATTCTCGAGAGTTTGGATTGACCTGCCAGAAACGGTCTTCAAATGCCTTCAGGGCGGTCCATTGCATGGTGAAACGCAGCTGCTGCTTAGCGGAGATGAAATAGTTCGTTTCCAGGCTCGGGGACCATTGATGGGATTCGAAGCTCGTGTAGCTGCCTTCGCCCTTGTGTATGAGTAGCGCCTCTCTATCGGTATAGTCGAGTCTTAAGTCTGTGGAAAATCTATCGTTGGGACGCCACACAATACCTGCCGAGCCGCGTGTCCTAGCGGGTCCCAACTCATCCTGATCCATGTTCAAGTTTACGTTATAGGAAATCGATTCTGCGCGGTTCGTGCTATAACCGAAATTTGCACCCCATCTGCCTTGAACTCGGAAGTCGCCGGTACCTCTGCCTAAGCGGTCATCGATGCGCTCTGGGAAGTACCGAAGGCTGTAATCGAATTTATTGTTATCGAGAGACGTATAGCTGCGATTAAAAAATAGCCCCACCCTGACCGGCTGACCCTGAGTATTCCATTGATTCGTGAAGGACATGCTTGTTGAACGCTCACGTAGTCCAAGCACATCTGACTCGGTTCTGGAGTAACTGTAATCCATGTTCACCTGATCGTTGCGCGTCAGAAAACCAAGATCATTAATATCTAATGTGTCGTCTATGTAGGTCGAGCGCAGAGTATGTTGCACCCCTCGTTGCGGGCGAAAGCTAACATCGGCGAAGCCTCCGGTTCCCGTAATGCCTTGCACATCGCTATGCATAACCTGACCATCAAACACCCAGCGGTTATCTGCGGAAAAGTAATGTGCATCTATCGAGTTCACTGTTGCATCAACGCCAGGATGAGAAATATCTGTACCCATCCAACCAAGAGCGCGCCGACCACCGGCGCCAGTATCTTCGTATAATACTCTAGCTATGGTGAAGTCTCTTCCTTCAGCTTGTAGATGAACTCTTGTTCCATCATCGAGCGTACCGCGAATCTCAGTGTCGTCCTCCGAAGCAACTAGCGCTCCGTAGCGCCAATTGCCGTTCTGGCCAGCTAGCTTGACCGCGCCTAATAACTCGGTAGGACGACTCAAGTCGGTTGCCACCACGTCTACATCATCGGGCACGTCAAATATTGCAGACCCACCTATACGACGCGTGTTTAACAATGAAATCGGACCACCGGGGCCACCCCGCCCAGAGGTGCGCGGTGATGTATTAAAAATGTCTTGTCCTTCCAAGAAGAAGGAACGCTTCTCGGGGAAAAATACCTCGAACGCTGTCAAATTAACGACCACATCATCTGACTCCACGTTCCCGAAATCTGGATTCAGCGTGGCGGATAGAAGCGTGTTCGTTGTAGGCCTCCAGAAAATCTCTGATCCCACTTTGAATTCGGTTTGGTTTGAAATATTGTCAACTACAGTCGAGGCAAATGGGTAGTAGGTCAGCTGTCTGCGCGGTTCGATATCTCTGAGCTCATACTTTTCAAAGGCAGAGATATATTGATTTACCGTGCGCGGCAATGGAGGATTAGACCAAGCTTCTCCACCAAGATGGCCGACTTGACGTTCAAAATAGAGCCCTATCTGCCTTACATCATCGACTTGAGGCAGCGGCATCATAGACCATGGTACGAAGTACTCCACACTCCAGCCATCTTCCAATGCTTGAGTGCGGCCATTCCAAGAACCATCCCACTGCATATTTAACTGGCGCTCTGGTAATAACGAGCCATCAGTCATGGAATCACCGAGGTTGATGCGCAGAAAATAGCCATACAAGCCATCTCCAGATGCATCGATTCCAACCACGAAGCCATCTCTGTCTAGCTGTACATCTCTCGAAGTCATCCGTGCTACTAGGGTGCCAGGCGGCTGATAATTGACGGAGGAGACGTAAATTCCACGCTCTGTATAAAACATACGAACGTGAGTCTCGTAAGGAGTTTCAGCCAAGGTATCGGGGTTGATCACCCGCATATTGTCGACGACTGGAATGTTCGCCCAAACTGCCTCGTCGACAAAGCCATCCAGATTGATATTTGCATCACTCTCATCAACCCGCGTGAGCTGAGGAATTGATTGCTGTGCCAGAAGCGGCAAGGAATATAAGGTAAGTAAGAGACAAAGGCAGAGGCGGGGATGGAACTTGCTCATATTTATACCCTAGGGTTGGCTCTTAATCACTGCAGCCTAAAATATCTCAGGTAAGCACTATTTCTCATCTTGGCACTATATCGTACTAAGTTTTGTGAATTACTAAATAGAAACAAATAGTTGCAATTTTCTTTCAGCAACTAACACACTAACTTTTGATATATCGGCCTACTCAAGCTACGTCTGCCATGTTTCGTCATTATTGCCCTGCAATTTGCCCGTATTGGGCCCTTCGCTTGTCAGATTACTACGTTGTAATACACGCTAATCTACTAACAATTGCTAAGGAATATCCGGTGAAACTATTCAAGAAGACTCAGAATTGTCTATTCGTTGAGGAGGAGAGATATAAATGGGCCGCAAAGAAATCGGGCATGAGTCGTCACCTGATTACGGTATCCGTGCTCTGCCTATTTGTAGCATTTCTCTTTGGTGCGCTGAGCTAACGTTCAGGAACGTTGAGCCCTAACGCGCCTGAAGGATAACCTCCAGCATTAGCTGTTGACCATCCCGCTGAATATCCAAGCGCACGGTATCACCGGGAGCCGACTCCCTCAGCAGATTCGAATAGACCTGCAGGTCGGTCATAGCTTGCTCATTATAGTTGAGTAGAATATCTCCAGAGCGCAGTCCAGCCTGTTGCGCAGCACCGCCTGGGGTAACATCACTTATGCGCACGCCAACACCAGAAAAAGCGAAGTCTGGCACCGTGCCTAGGCTCGCAGATCGCTCTCCACTCGCCCCGCTGACTCTCGAGCGCACTCGAACCTGCGCACCTGCAAGTGTCACTCGCAGCGGTTCAGTGTTGTCCGCGAGATAGACTGCAGCCTCTTCTACCCAGAGTGCTATATCCGCCATGCCGGCCAGATCGAGCTTGTCTGCGCTATCACTCAATTGATGATAATCCTCATGCACCCCGCTAAATAGATGGATGGATGGTATGCCTGCATTCAGGAAGCTCACATGATCGCTGCCAGCAATCGTATTGGCAGGAAAGCTGGAATTTACACCGATGGTGAACCCGATGCCCTGTGCCATGAAGGGCCATTCATAGGCGCTATCGGCAGCGAATACCTGCAGGTCTCGGCCATCGAGACGTCCTACAGCATCTAGATTAATCATTGCGTAGAAGTCTCTAGATTCGAATCCGGCAGGTGGGTTATCGACAAAATATTGCGAGCCTAGTAGGCCAGACTCTTCCCCGCTGAATGCAACGAAGAGAATTGGTCTCTGAGGAGTAAAAGCACGCGCGAGATGACTCGCTACTTCGATCAACGTGGCGATACCCGCCGCGTTGTCATCTGCGCCTGGGAAATGACGGCCAGATTGCGCATCGATTCCTAGGTGATCGTAGTGAGCGCCGATGATCACAGGCTCACCACTAAGCGAACGATTCACGCCCGGGATCATGCCGACGATATTCGCCATCTTTACATTGCCTTTTCCAATAACGCTTTGGCTCCACTCTTGACTATAGGTTCCATTAAGCGTCTGCAGTCCGGCGGTTCGAAATTGCCCAGCAATGTATTTCGCGGCCAGATCGATACCACTCGTCCCTAGCCCTCTACCCTGAAACTCTGCGGAACTTAACTCTGTGGCATGTTCTCTCAGCTGATCAATCATGTACTTCGAAGGAAGCACCGCAAGCGGTTCCTGCACAGGTAGATTCTCGAAGTTTACTGCCACCTGCAGATCCGGTTTGATCCATTGCATTGGTGAATCGGGGCTCGACCAAACTCCTTTAACATCGTTCGTTGGCTCATCTCCCAAGAAACTCAGATAGGAATATTTCCCGTAGTGCGGCAGCTTCTCAATCATTCCTGGCATCGCTATCATCTGATCTACATCGATGAAGCCCAGTGCGAGCTCCGAATTGTCTGGGTGGCGAGCAATTAGCACACTGCTTCTGTCTGCAAATTCTACATCTCCTCCACCCATGAGAATTCCCGCCGGGCTCATCTGAACCCCATACAATTCACTCGCAGCGAATACAGATTGTGCGAACGGATTGTTACGCCCGAGTACCCACACCGATCGATCCTGCGGTAGTTCTGCGATATCTTCTGCGTTTACTATTTGCGCATCGACACCCGTCGCAAAGGATTCAACCATCTGCGCCCAATGCTGTCGGTTCGCTTGCGGCAATACAAAGCTGATGATTTCAGCGCCGAATAATTCACCGATAGTGGGAGGCGTCTCTTCTCTATCCAAAGTTCGGAACACATCGAAATAAGGATCGACCAACACAGCCTGCAGTTGATCGTAATTATCAGCCATAACGCCTTCGAGTCGTTGCGTAATATCGATGTCATAAATTTCTGGTATATCGCTTCCTTCGTAATAGAGCGCAACCGGCACCCTAAGTGCGTAGGGATCTTCTGACTGAATCTGCGCAAACATTATTCGAGCACGATCACCAATGACCTCTTCCACTGAGATAGATAACTCTGGCGCCCCAGCTCGGTTAACCCACTGATTGAAGAAGCCACTAAGATCCAAGCCACTCAGCTCGGAAAAATGTAGCGAGATATCTTCGAATGTCGCACGCTTGAATTTGTAGTCTTCATAAAACTGCCGCAACCCTGCTACAAACAGCTCATTGCCGAGTTGAATTCGCAGCATATGCCAGAGCATAAGTGTCTTGCCATAGCCAACGGCTTGAGAGGCCGCCGAGTTACGGGAGGTAAATTGCGAAAGAGGAAAGTCCGCTCCATCGGCGACGTAGTTCTTGTATCTAGCCAACATTTCTTTTCGATACTCATGCCCTAAGCCATCCATTTCTCGAAACAAGTGGTCGGCGAGATAAGCCGTTAGGCCTTCACTCCAGTTGCCTGTCTCATAATCAGGGTAGACTCCGTTGCCCCACCAATTGTGAAGAATTTCATGCGGGTAAGAAGACTCGAGTATGAAGGGGAAACGAATCACCTGTTCACCGAGCAGCGTAAACGATGGCATCCCGTATCCGGTTTCCCAAAAGTTTTCGATAAGGGCGAATTTGCTATAGGGATATTCGCCGAGTAGTGGTTCGTATAGAGCCAAATAGCGCCCTGTCGCATCCATGTATTTTGTTGCTAGATTCGGGTCCGGTGTTCGCAGATATGCAAGAACCTCAACATCATCTGCCTGCTGTGAATACTCAGTAAAATTAGCAGCGATCAGATAGACCTCTTCCATGGGCTGGTCGCTTTGCCAACCGTTGTCATCAAGGCGATCGCCTTGGCTAACTGCTGTCCAGCTGCTCGCTGAATCGGCGAACTCTACCTGCACATCGAAACTGATCAGATCGCTTCCGAAGTCTGCAACCCAGACGCTGCCCTTGTTTAGATAGACGCCCTGCTTGCTGATGATGCCAGAGCTCTGCGCAAAGCTCTGCGCATACTCGGCGCTAGTCTGCTCAGCGGTATCGAAGATCGTCCCGCTATAGATAAGTACTAACTGATTTGAATTTCTGCGGCCAAGACTAATACTGTACGTGGTCGTTGCTGCGGCCAGTCCACCGGTGTTATTGATCCCCGGCACATTCGCTTGCGTGTCGGCTGCAATTGCTTGTAGGAGCCTGGGATTATTAGTGATACGAAGATTGCTGTTCAGCGAGAAGTTCAGTGGCGAGGCCAACATCGAATCTGGCAGAGTAACGGTGTCCTCTACCGAGAGCGATTGATTCTGTGGATCGAGGATTACCTTAAGACTATGGTGGACAAGCGCGGGCTCACTTTCCACAGTATCGGCAATCTGCGCTGATACGCTACCCACTAAAAATGAGAGTGCACCGCACAGGCTTAAACCAACAATGACTGTTCGATGCAACACGCTTTGTGAAATCCTGTTTGTCATAACATTCTTAGAGACTAAGTAGCGCGACTAGGATTACAGCCCCAACAGCTCCAGTGCTTGTCGGTGATTCCAATCGCTCATGTGAATCTGCGAGGTTCCATCAGCAGTTCGCGTCGTACTCCAAGTCAGCTGAGTTCCATCGGGTGAGAACACCGGAAGGATATCTGTGCCTGCCGTATTGGTTACACGTACAGGGGGATTCATTCCTATCGGGTCTATCATGAACAGTTCAAAATTCGCATTGCCAAGAATATTGCTGGAATAGATAATGTAGTCTCCGCTTGGGTGATAATATGGCCCCCAGGAGACCATAGCGTCTGCGGTCAATTGGCGCTGACCACTGCCGTCAATATTCATAGTCCAGATCTCCGCACTGTTACCGTCTGGATTAAAACGACGCCACACAACCTTGTTATTATCTGGGCTAAAGAAAGGGCCGCCATCGTAGCCAGGCGAATGAGTAATCTGCCTAACGTTCGAACCATCCGCATCCATTAGATAGAGATCCATGAAATACGAAGCGTCGTCGTCAAAAAGTTTTTGCTCGGCCTGACTCAGGTTGCGCTGATAGGCCTCTCGGTTTGACGCGAATAGAATCTGGCTACCATCTGCTGAATAGGAACCCTCTGCGTCATAGCCATCGGTACTGGTAAGATTAACTAGGTTGTTCCCATTACTGTCTGCCTGATAAATATCGTAGTGGCGGTCGTAGTCCCAGCCATAAGGCCTACTGATGCCACTCTCCCGTATTGAAATCTCTTCAGCCTGCTTACCCCGTGCATCTGGGTCCTCGTGCGTAGAGGAAAACATAACCATATCCAGAGTCGGATGAATCCATGAACAAGTAGTAAGGCCAATCCCAGGAGACACTTTTTGTGAGCTGCCATCTGTTAGATTCAAGACATAGATCTGGTAGAAGGGATTGTCGCCAACGGTCTCGCTCTGGTAGATGAAACGATCACCATCTGCACTGAAATAGCCCTCTCCAGAGCGCAGACTGCCTTCTATCAACTGACGAGTATTTGAGAGTAACTGACCTTCATTGTTACTCTGAATTGATGCGTCTGCAGGCGCAGGTGCAGAATAGCTCGCGGCGGCCACGCCATCTGGCTGACTGTATGAGCTTGCGCCAGAACTTCCATCCTGAGCTGCAGCCAAAATGGAAAACCCAAGATAGCCGGGTAAGATAAAACTAGTCGTGATCAGAGTCTTAATGAGTTGTTCTCGAGAGATCTTATTCATGGCGATATCCAGTCTAAAAATTGAAACGTAGTTTTCGTGGTTGAGTTTGTTCTAATCAGTTCGTTGCGGCTAACCAAAACGAAAATTTTGCTGTTGGGGAAATACGCCAAACAGGCCCCCAGTGTGAATGAAAACCACATTCTTTGCGCCACAAAGCGCCCCCGCGTGACCCTTTTGCAGCTCGGTTACCATGCCATGAAAGGCTTTTCCTGTATAGACTGGGTCTAGAAAAATTCCCTCGCTACTGGCTAACTCAGCAATGCTATCAAAAATCTCAGGGCCTGCAGCACCATAGCCCGGACCTACATAGCCCTCTACAGTTTTAATCTTAATCTTATCTTCATCGAATTCTTGATTGTATCGTTGCTTCCAGAGCATCACATCTTCACGAATCTTCCTCTCGAAGTAAGCGGCATCATCGCTGACATTAAAAGCGACTACCTGACTCTCCATGCCGAGTAGTTCTGTGCCGACAATCAATCCTCCCTGTGTTCCTCCGGAGCCAGTAGCGGTAACTATATATTCCGGCTCCATCTTCAGATCTTGAAAATTTTGGTTTAACTCTTCACTCGCCTTTATATAGCCCCATAGCCCAACTTCGTCGCTAGCTCCGACTGGAATGAAGAAAGCCTTTCGGTCCCCTGACGCATAAAGGACCTGTAATTCTGTCGCCAAGTCCTCATGACCGCGCCATTGACCCTGACTCAGGTAGCTGATTTGCGCTCCGCACAGATAGTCTATTAGCAAGTTACCTTCCGGCACGTCAGGTTTCTCGCCGCGAAGGATAAGATGTACTTTCATACCTAATCGCGCACCCAGCACCGCGGTAGCTCGACAATGATTCGATTGAATGCCGCCGCAAGTGATCAAGGTGTCACATGATTGATTCTGGGCCTCAGCAATACAGAACTCTAGTTTCCGTATCTTATTCCCAGAAACTTCGGTGCCAGTGAGCTCGTCACGTTTGACCCAGATAGTTGTATCTTTAAAACGCTTAGAAAATCTTTCCAGCTTTGTAATAGGTGTAGGCAATTGTGCGAGTTCTATTCTTGCCGGCCATTTGATCATTTGAAGCATCCCTGATTAATCCGAGCTAAAAAACAAAAAACGGAACAAGAGCTAGTCCGATTCCGTTTCTGCGTTGTCTCATTCTGATAGCTCCGCGCGCGGCTTCAGAACACACTTATGTTACTTTTATTTCTTAAGCTTACTTCTTAGTTGCGTCGTAAGTCTCAACACCGCCTGCTGCACTTGGGCCCGAGGCCTCTGCAGTATCGAGTGGCTTCAAGGCTTCGCTATACAGAAACAAATCTGTGAGCACGGCGCGAAGATGAATGGACGCATTTAGATTGTCCACGATCTCCGATCCAATTTTTTCTTGATTCAGAATGAAGCGGATAGCAGCTCCAGCATTTCGGCAATCATTAGCGATTACTTGCTCGAAATCATCCTTGCTCTCAGAAAAAGCAGTCGCGATGCTCTTCATCCCGACTGAAATTCCTTCAATGATGGGCCTAGCATGTGGACCAGGTCCCGTCTCATTTTGTGCAGGTCTTCCCTGAGCGGCAAAAGCCAACAGGAACTCATAGCCAGATTCTATGGCTTCTATATCATCTTCTATCACAGCATTTTACTCGTTAGTCGTTTTCAGATTCGTATCAAAAAGCGATACGCAGGGATTTAGTCGGCTTCTTTTGGAGACCATAAGCTCGTGTCATGGTTTGCCGTCATCTCATCTTCCGAAATCCAACCTGATACCATAGAACGTGTATAGAACAATTTTTCTGGCCTCAAGGCGAAGTAGATATGCGTTGACGCAAGAGCTACTAGCGCAAGAGTAGAAAGACCGTGCAATAAGAACATTAGACCGAGTGTGTCTTCTGCCATGCTATTGGTTCGATCCCAAAATGGGGTGTCGATCTGCAAGAACAATAAAATACCAGTGCCAATAACCGCCAGCACTACTACCGTTACAGCCCAGTGCATACCCTTCTGCTCAAAAGTATATTTACCCGGCTTCTGTGTTGAATCGAATGGCTCGCCGAAATCTTTCGGGCCAAGGATCATAGACTTGAAATCTTGCCAAAAAAGCGAACGGATAATATGAAACACCACCACGAAAGTAAGTAAGAGTCCGGCGATCCAATGGATGTTCAGCCAGGCAATACGCAGCCCTAAAATTGGAGCCACACCTGTCGCAATCAGAGCCAGAATGCTCGCGGCCATCACCCAATGAAACAATCGATCGATAGTCTCATGACGAAGTACTCGTCGACCCTCAGATGAAGCCTTCTCTATCTTCTTGGCCAATGCAGCCATGATGATCGCATGCGCTGCAAGTAGGACTAAAACTGCAACAGCAACAACCCAGAGTAAATCCCATGAAACACCGAGAATTACTTCCTCGCCCCAAACATCGCGTTTATAGCGGACAATTTCTCCCACAGTAC
>JAPKAI010000006.1 GCA_028825335.1 Gammaproteobacteria bacterium
TGTTCACGGATATCGATTGTCGACCCTGCTTTCAGAGGGAATGCCCCTTAGAGCATAAGAAGTGCTTAACAGAGCTTGAGCCCAGTAGAGCGGTAGCTGCTATCGCCGAGCTAACCACCTCTGGGCGCAATTGACTGATGAGCCCTAGAAAAAATAGAATAGATTAGAAGAGAACAGTAAAGGAATAGTTCATTGCGAGTGCTAATAGTAAAAGTCTCTTCTCTTGGCGATGTGATTCATACGCTACCTGCAGTTACCGATGCGCAGCGTGCCAGAAAAGATATTCAATTCGACTGGGTGGTCGAGGAAAATTTTGCCGAGGTGCCGAGCTGGCATCCCGCTGTTGAAAATGTCATACCAGTGGCGTTAAGACGTTGGCGGCGCAACATCTTGAAGACCTATATGAATCACGAATTTCGAGCGTTCAAACGCGCATTGCAGGGCGTTCACTACGACCTTGTTATTGATGCTCAGGGACTTATCAAGAGTGGTTTTATTAGCCGGCTCTCCAAGGGATTAACAATAGGGCTCAGCAATCGGACCATTCGTGAGCCAATGGCCACGCTGTTCTATAACAAAGTTTATTCTGTCCCCTGGACAGAGCACGCCGTGGACAGGGTCCGGCAGTTGTTTTCTCGTGCGCTGCAATATGAATACGATCCGGAGGAGATCGACTACGGTATCGATGTTAGTAGAATAGACTCCGCTAGTAGAATTAGTGAGAAAGCAGAAAAGCAGGTAGTTTTTCTGCACGGCACAACGTGGCAGACAAAGCACTGGCCTGAAAATTATTGGCGTCACCTCGCACACATAAGTACAGAAGCTGGCTATAAAGTTCTTCTGCCTTGGGGTACTCCGGAGGAAAAACTGCGCGCCCAGTTTATCGCTCAGGATAACGATCGGGTAGAGGTGCTTGATAAGCAGACACTATCCGGGCTAGCTAATTATATCCAAGCCTCTGATGGTGTGATCTCTGTGGATACTGGTCTGGGCCATTTAGCTGCAGCGCTAGCGAAGCCAACAGTTTCTCTCTATGGCCCAACGAATCCAGGGCTCTCTGGAACCTTTGGTAATAATCAATTGCACCTCAATTCGAGTCTAAACTGTGCGCCTTGTGTCAAGAAGACATGTGGATATTCAGGTCTTGGAGTGACCGAGGAATACGCAGGAAGTTCATTCTCAGTTACTCCACCCTGTTTTGCATCCCACGGACCGGTTGAAGTCTGGCAGCAGTTCGAAAGCTTGTTGGGTAAATCTTAATCGATGAATAGTTAGCCAATGCATCTGAATTTTCTCATCTACTCCTATTTTCCGTTTGGCGGATTGCAGCGGGATTTTCTTCGTGTAGCAAAAGAATGTATGTCGCGTGGGCATAGCATTACTGTCTACACGTTGAGTTGGGATGGCGATATCCCCGATGGAATAGATGTCATCTTAGTGCCCGTCACGACACGAAACCGTATCAAACGTAATGAGGCCTACACCGAGTGGGTCCAGGCAGCGCTGAGGAAAAGGGATAACAGCCTCGTGATTGGTTTCAACAAGATGCCATTCTTGGATATCTATTTCGCCGCAGATCCCTGCTTCATGGAGAAGGCGACAGAGCAGCGAGGCTTCTACTACAAATTTACTTCGCGATACAAACACTTCAAAGAATATGAAGAGGCTGTGTTTGCGGCATCGCAGAGCACTGAAGTGTTAATCCTATCTCCTCAACAGCGGACAGCATTCGAGAAATATTATCGTGATTGCGGCCCTCGCCTTCGTCAAGTTCCTCCTGGGATTTCGATAGATAGGAAAGTCGATACGATAGACAGGAAAATTGGAATTAAATTACGCTCTGATTTGGGCCTAGCGGCGACTACAAAACTGCTCCTGCAAGTCGGTTCGGGCTTTCGAGTAAAGGGTGTGGACAGGGCGCTCAGAGCAATGGCAGCTCTTCCGAAGTTAGAGCTCGAGAACTGCCACTATTTGCTCATAGGGCAGGGCAATCCCGATCGCTACCTAAGACTTGCTAAGAAATTAGGCATCGCCGAACAATTCACTGTGCTTGGTGGTCGCGACGATATACCTAGATTCTTGGCAACAGCTGACTTGTTGCTGCATCCGGCCTATTCTGAGAGTGCGGGTTATATGCTGTTAGAGGCAACTATCGCTGGGCTGCCGGTGCTTACGACCTCAACCTGTGGTTATGCCTTTCATATTGAACAGGCGAAATCCGGACTAGTGTGCAGTGATCCCTTCGAGCAATCGCAATTGAATAGTTATCTGGCACAGATGTTAGGGAGCCTAGACACCGCCGATTGGTCGAAAAATGGTCTGGAGTATGGCAGGCAAGACGAGCTATATTCGCAGGCGTCTGCTGTGGCAGACTTTTTCGAAGAGTTTTTGGCCAGAGAAGCCTAGGGCGCAGCATATGCACTATCTGAGTGAAGACTTTGCAAAGGACCTCCCGAAAGGGGATTCGTTCGAGAGCTTGCAGGCGATGGAAGGCAAAGTCTATCGAGATGTACGAGGCAGAAAGACTCTGCAATTCGCACTTGCTGGAAAGAGCTATTTCATTAAGAACCACTTCGGTGTTGGCTGGAGAGAGGTTTTTAAGAATCTTGTTCAGCTGCGCATGCCAATTCTGGGTGCCGAGAACGAATGGCGCGCAATCAGCAAACTGAAATCTCTCGGGCTGGCGACAATGACGTCAATGGCCTACGGCAGTAGAGGCTGGAATCCTGCTCGAAGACAGTCCCTCATAGTCACTGAAGACCTTGCCGACACCATTAGCCTCGAGGACTACTGCAAAGATTGGCGACAGAACCCACCCGAGTTTGCATTGAAGCAAAAGCTTCTGAATAAGCTCGCCAGCATTAGCAGAACATTGCATCAGGGGGGAGTCTGTCATAGAGATTTCTATCTCTGTCATTTCCTAATGCCGAAGGATTGCCTTGATCCCGACTCTGATCAGGCCTTCGATCTGTTTATAATCGACCTGCATAGAGCTCTCATCAAGAATCCTCTGGGACTGCGCTGGATAGTCAAAGACGTAAGTGGGCTTCTCTATTCGGCTATGGACATTGGGCTAACGCAGCGTGACTTTTTCCGGTTTATCAAAATCTATGACGACAAGAGCTTGCGCGACGCGTTAGCGAATAACGGGGCCTTTTGGAGTTCAGTGCAAAAGCGTGCATTGTCTATGCATAAGAAACTAGGCTCGGTGAGTTAATGCTATGACTAACTTCTCAAGCGCAGAACTTGTTTCCATGGGTCGGCACATACCCACGCCCTTCAGCATCAGCGTCGAGACAGAGCAGGGCCCAGTAGAGTTAAAAATTGACACATTGCTGCGGACAGTGCCGGGGAAGAGGCTGGTAGCCTTGTCCAATTGGCAGAATCGTACCGTCATCGTAAAAATATTCATAAGCGGTAACCGCTGGAAACGCGGCATGTTGAAAGATATCGCTGGCATCAATAGGCTTAAGCAGGCGCGGATTCCAACCCCTAGCCTTCTTCTGCAGACAACTACCCCAGACAAAAAGGCCGGCGTACTAATTATCGAGTATCTGAGTCAGGGCGCTAGTTTGGCGACGTTGTTTGATGAGGCGAAGAGCGAGGAGGACAAAGCTGAAATATTGGTGATGGGTGTGAAGGCGGTTGCCGCTTGTCATCAGGCCGGTCTCTGGCAGAATGATATACACCTCGATAATTTCATGCTTTGTACCGATATTGTCTACGTTCTGGACGGTGCCGATATTAAGAGTAAGGGAAGCGTTCTCGATATTGATACTCGCCTCAAGAATATCGCAATGTTTCTCGCGCAATTTCCGGTGTCTCAAGACAGGCACTGGAGAGATCTATACGATCAATACAGCGAACGAGCGCCGGGACTCTCAGCCGATGACGTTGCTGGCTTCATTAAGAGAATAATAAAAGCGCGATGGAAGCGGCTCAATGCTTATGAGCGAAAGCTCAACCGGTCCACAACTGCAAATCGTTGTGAACAGGGCTCAAATTTCTTCTACATCTACGATAGATCCATACACTCTCCGGAACTCGATCGCTTTATTGCCGACCCGGATAGCTTCATCATTGAGCAGCGATTGTTGAAAGATGGCAATTCATCCACTGTAGCGATGATCAAAATCAACGAGCGTAACTATGTGCTGAAACGTTACAATATAAAGAGCTTCTGGCATGGAATCTCTAGGGCGTTTCGGCCTAGTCGCGCTCACCATTCTTGGTGCAATGCGTCGATACTAGAAATGCTCGGTGTGGCTACAGCACACCCGTTTCTCTATTTAGAAGAACGGGTGTTCTGGCTCTTCCGCAAGCGCGCCTACTTTCTCTGCGAGTATATTGAAGGACATGATCTGGGAACGGCGTTGGAGAAGCAGGAACTAGAGACTAGCGAGACAGAAATCGTGGCTCTGTTTAGAGGCCTATTCAAAATAATGGCGGACTATCGGATTAGCCATGGCGACATGAAGGCGACGAATTTCTTGCTCAAAGACGACAAAATCTTTGTGTTGGACCTAGATACGATGACACGGAATACGTCTAAGGGGAAATTCATGGAAAAGTTCCGCAAGGACTTAAAACGATTCCGAAAGAACTGGGTGGGCACCTCGATGGAGCCCGAAGTAAGAACGCTGCTAGCAGAAGCAGCAAAGTATTAGTTTGGCTTAGTCTATGACTATTATTACATTAGGCTTATCAGGCGCAATCGGACACGATCCCGCCGCAGCACTCTTCGTCGATGGCGAGTTGGCCGCTGCGGTGGAAGAAGAGCGACTCATTAGGCGCAAGCATGCCTATGATCAGACACCCTATCTTTCTGCACGACGCTGTATGCAGATCGCCCGCATAAATCCTGCACAGATTGACCAGGTGGCTATTCCCTTTGCACCGATTAGTCTGTTTACGAAAGCCCGGTGGCACCATGCCTATCGACATTGGTATGCCCCAGACAGGGCAGTAGATAGCCTGCTGAATGGTAATAGGCGCTATCGGAGGTATATCGCCGAGCTAAAAGGCCTGCTAGAGAAACTCCATATTCCAGCAGATAAAGTGAAGATTGTGCCTGTGGAGCACCAGCTCGCACATGCGAGTAGTGCCTACCATCTCGACGAACGAGAGGGGAAGACCGCGATATTCTGCAACGACTCGAAGGGCGAATACTCGAATATTTTCCTTGGTTACGGGGAGAATGGCAAGATCGAAAGGGTCAAAGAATTCTATAATCCAGATTCACTCTGTGGCATGTATGCAGCGCTCACCGACTACCTTGGTTTCGAAATTCTCAAAGGAGAAATTAAGGTAATGGGTATCGCTCCCTTCGGCGACGCCTCCAAATATGATCTTTCTTGTCTTGCGAAATTTAATGGCAAGAAGTTTAAGGTAGACAATACGTTGATTGGTACCGTCGGAATTCGTCGTTACAAGGCAAAGTCTAAGGGTCACTATTTTAGTCAGAAGCTGGTAGACATGTTAGGGCCGAGACGCGTAGGCAATCTTGTCGACGATCCCTATGTTCACTATGCCGCGGCGATACAGAAACTCTATGAAGACCTCTCTGTCGAACTGATTCGACACTACTTATCAGATGTTCTTGCGGATACTGGGCGACTCGCCATTGCGGGCACAGGGTCAATGAATATTCGCCTGAATCAGCGTCTTGCGAATCTGCCCGAGGTTAAGGAGCTAATCGTTCACCCAGCATGCAGTGATGCAGGTACCGCAATCGGCGCCGCTAGCTTTGCCGTGCGGCAATCAGGTACGAAGATTAAGCCCGTTACGCATATGTTTCATGGCCCTTCATATACTAGTGATCAGTGTATCGAAGCCTGTAAAGCTCACCAGGATAAACCACTGTGGAAGGTTCTCGAGGCGCCCTATGAGAAGGCTGCACAGATTCTCGCCCAGGGGCATCTACTTGCTTGGTATAAAGGCCGAATGGAATTCGGAACTAGGGCATTGGGCAATCGAAGCATATTGGCGAATCCAAACTTCCCGGAGGTCGTGGAGAAGATCAATCACCAGGTCAAATTTCGGGAAGCCTGGCAGCCGTATTCGGTATGCGCATTGGATAGCGTGGCTGAGGAATTTATTCCCGGGGAGCAACACGACAAATATATGTGCCGTGCTGTAACTGCTAGTGATAACTGGGCTGAAAAATATCCGGCTATCGTTCATGTCGACAAGAGTACCGAAACACAAATAGTTGATTCAGTTAGCAACCCAAGCTTACATAAGCTCCTGCTTAGTTTTCAGAAGGAAACCGGTCATGGCATGCTCATCAATGCGCGACTGAATCGCCCCGGAGAAGCCTTGGTGTGTTCGCCAGAAGACGCGCTAAATATGTTTCTGGGAACGGATCTAGATTACCTAATCATGGAAGGTGTCTTGGTTAGTAAGCGCGAGTCCTCGGACGAGTGGTAAGGGCAGAATTACTCGGAGGTTCTTGAGTCTACCCTTTCAAAAATTACAATACGCTTTGTCTCGATGTCTGGGAAATATGCAAGCACTTTTAACTTATCGACTATAGTATTCTTCTCCAGTAAATTTTTCGTTTCGAAGGTGAGTTCGGCCGCAATCATATTGCCAACTTCGCTAGATAGTATCTCTTCCTCAGTTAAGTTCCTTTGTACCAAATCGTAGTCTTCAACCTTACCGCTGAAATAGGCAATCGCGTGATTATTCGTCACCAGTTTCGAAGAACCGTCGGTGTTTTGTGCTATCCACTGAATCGATTCTCTCACGTAGAACTTCGATTCACCGAAGCTATAGTAAGAGTCTATCGCACAGTAACTGAAGAAGATCGCAACGATGTAAACAATGCTTTTTCGGCCGGATATCCTTGCGCTATCTAAAAGGTGAAGCACGATAGAGGGGACGAATAAGACTAGCAAGATACACATTAGCATCGCGTAGCGGCTGGATAAATAACGAGTAACAATAATGAAACTAAGGAGTATCAAAAAGTTTATACAGAGATAGAACGCTACAGGTATAGCCACTTCTCTGTTGAGACGAAGACGATTCTTAAAGAGTCCAATAGTCAAAATGATCAGATACGGCCCACCCACGCCAGCAAGCAAATTGGCCAGTAGAATTGAAATCATGCCGGCGAGCAAAAATACTTCAATGTATTCGCGAGAGAAAATAGACGCGTATTCTGTAAATAACAATGAACCTAAGAGCGCTCTTTCTTCATCGTTCACCGTAAAATTTCCGGAGAAAAATGGCTCGTAGATAGAAGCGAAATTCATGAAGAGCTGTGCCACGTTGAGGCCCATCAGTGCGAGAAAGAGTAGCAGGCCTATCGAGAGGGAGATCACTATTGCATACATTTTGACGAGAAGAGCCTTGCGAGCGACGTCTTCGAGGCGCATATCGAATAACAAGGCGAGAGGAGAGAATGCTAGATAGGCAAGCGCTTCTGCACGAAACGACGCCGCTAGAAGTAGGCACGCGCAAAAAATAACTGCAGAGTGCGTTGACTGTGTCTTGGCGTAGAGAAGGAGCTGCCAAAGCGCCGCAAGAGAAAGTGCCCAGAATCCAATGTCACGAATTAATAGGTCGCGGTACTCATTCAACTGTGGGTAAACCAGGATGCAGACTGCTGCGATGGCAAGCAGGGGCTCGGAGTCATTGATCTCTTTTACGATACTGAGAAAGGCGTAAACAAGAATAGCGTAGAACATCGCGTTGACGAACAAGCCAGCCGAGAATACATCCAGCCCAGTTACGGATACCAGGCCGATCAGTATCGAATATGTTGCCCATGAATAATGTTGATAGGCCGCGACGATTCCATCGGTTAGAAATATCTCGGCGGTGCGGGCATAGGTATAGGCATCCGAGTTGGGAATTTCCTGTAGGAGTAATGTGAATATAGATAGCACGAGGCTCGCGGCTACTGCGATCCATCTGATGTCGTGTTGTCGCCAATCTAGATTTATCTTCACGTATTTCTTTTGTTCACTTTTCAGCTATTCATTTTTTAATACGAGATCAATAGGGTCTCGCGGAAGGCCCAGCAGCCTGCGTCTTAAATCGCTTGTGTAACCAAAGGTATTGGTCGGGCTGTTTGCGTATAGCCTGTTCCACTAACTCGTTAGTGGTGCGGGCATCCGCTTCAGCGTCGCCACTTGGAAATCCTTTTAGGGCAGGCGCGAAGTCGAGATGATACCCCGAGTTATCTTCATTCCGATAATGGCTATAAAACACTACTGCGGAATCATTTACCTTGGCGAATCGCGCCGTCGCGGTGATGGTCGCAGCCTGAACACCAAAGAAGGGGACGAACACCGAGTGCTTCGCGCCGTAATCCTGATCTGGAGCATACCAGAGAATTCGGGCTGCCTTCAGACAGCGCATCGCGCCCCGTGTATCTTTTCGATCGTAGACATGACGGAAATGGCGAATGCGGCCATTGAACATCGCCGCTTGAAACAACGGGTTCTTGTTCGGTCGATAGGTCACATCCATATCCCCGACTAGATTGAACAAGAAACCACCCATTTCTAAACTAGAGAAATGCGCACCGAGGAGTAATACGCCCTTACCTTCGGCGATAGCCGCCTCTAAGTTTTCCAATCCAGTCACAGTTGTTCGCGATCGATAGTCTTCCGGATCTCTAAACCACGCGATCGCTACTTCGATAAGCCCTATGCCGTTAGAGCGAAAGGTCTTTATTACTAGCTTCTTGTGTTCCTGCTCGGATAGCTCGGGGAAGCAAAGACGGAGATTAACTTCGCAGATATGGCGTCTCGATCTAGCGAAATAATAGCTGAGAAGCCCAAGGCATCGTCCGACATGAATCTGCAACGGATAAGGTAGATGTGCCGCCAGCCACATTGCAGACAGGCCCATCCATGTCGGCCAGTAGCTTGGCGCGATGAATTTGCTTAGGGGTGTTCTT
The DNA here is from genome assembly GCA_028825335.1 of Gammaproteobacteria bacterium. GTDB lineage: Bacteria > Pseudomonadota > Gammaproteobacteria > Pseudomonadales > Pseudohongiellaceae > UBA9145. Next base: position 8,915 of record JAPKAI010000006.1, read on the forward strand.
ATCTGAGAGTCTTCAGCCACTAGTTACGCCAGCGAGCACCAGAATGAGTGCCGGGAGAATAAAGAGAATAATAGGTTTATCGCTATTGCTTGAGCGAATTGTAGCAGAAGCCTAGAAATAACAGCACTTTACAAGGCTTCGATTGCATCTCAGCGAATATTTCGATTAAAGCCCCACCCGCTATAGATAAAAATCGAATAAATGGTATAAATATCCCACTTTAGATACGAATTGATGAAATCGACACTAAAGCACCATTATTCCAGTATCTAGCCTATGTGATATGATCAGCCGCCATAAAAAGCAGTAAATATATAGTCTTCGAATACAGGAAACATCTGATGAAACTTGAGATGCCACCCTTTCAGCAAGCCAAGCTATTGGTTATCGGTGATGTCATGCTGGATAGATATTTGCATGGTGCTGCCTCGCGTATATCACCGGAGGCACCAGTACCGGTTGTGCAGGTTGGCAACCAAGAAGACCGACCAGGTGGAGCGGGAAACGTGGCGCTGAACATCGCGGCTCTGGGTTCGGCGGCTACGCTCATCGGCGTTGTAGGTAAGGATGACAATGCCCAGGATTTGGAGTCTCGCCTCACCGCTGCCGGAGTCTATTGCGAATTTCTGAAATCCGAAGATAAGCCGACTATCACCAAGCTACGAGTAATCAGCCAGCACCAACAATTAATCCGCCTTGATTTCGAAGAAAAGTTTGATGAAAAAGACGTGGCTGATCTGCAATCGCTCGCAAAGTCGCTTCTTCCAAGCGCGCAGGTACTCGTGCTCTCAGATTATGCGAAGGGTGCATTACAAGATGTTGCCGCTCTGATCGAGCTTGCTAGAAAACAAAATATCCCAATCATCGTCGATCCGAAAGGGACCGACTTCAAAAAGTATCGCGGCTCGACCCTAATCACGCCAAATTTTAGTGAATTTGAAGCGGTTGTTGGAACCTGTGCGAACGAAGAGGAGCTCGTCAAAAAGGGCCTCAAGTTAATGAGCGACCTCGAATTGCAGGCCATGCTCATCACCCGTGGTGAGCATGGTATGACCTTGCTGCTTCCGGACTCAGAGGAGTTGCATTTGCCTGCACGCGCACGCGAGGTATTCGACGTGACAGGTGCAGGTGATACGGTTATCTCTGTACTCGCCTCGGCACTCGCAGCCGGCGATAGCCTTGCCGATGCTACGGGGATCGCGAATCTCGCAGCTGGGCTAGTAGTCGGCAAACTAGGTACTGCAGCGATAAGCGGCCCGGAACTTCGAAGAGCGATACTGGCCGAACAAGATTCTGGGATGGGTGTGATGACTGCAGAGCAACTTAACATTGCTGTGCATGATGCCAAGGCTCACGGAGAAAAAATTGTATTCACCAATGGCTGCTTCGATATTATTCATGCCGGACATGTGGGTTATCTAAGTGAAGCAAAAAAGCTCGGCGACAGACTCGTCGTAGCGATCAATGCAGACGACTCAGTTTCGCGATTGAAAGGGGCGGGTCGCCCAATTAATCCGGTTGATCGCAGAATGGCAGTGCTCGATGGTCTAGAGGCGGTAGACTGGGTTGTAAACTTTGAAGAAGACACGCCAGAGGCGTTACTGAAATCTCTACAGCCAGACATACTCGTTAAAGGAGGGGACTATTCCTTGGAGCAGGTTGTCGGCGGCGAGTACGTTCTTTCTTATGGCGGCGAGGTGAAAGCACTAGAATTTCTGGACGACTGCTCAACCTCGGCTATAGTAGAAAAAATGAAGGACTCAGGTTAGAAAGATTGAGATTGCAGCAATCAATAGAGCGTCGTTACTGAACGGCTTCACTATTTTCCTGCAGGTGCTGCGGATTTATAGTCCCCACAATCACGCTAGTGACACCTTTTTTACCGAGTGCGAAGCGTAGATTCCTTTCAGTGAAGTTGGTGCTAACAGGGTTCTCGTTTACATCACCAGCGATGCAATCGTGGCCACTATTCAATGCCTTCTTTACGAGAACTCCTTTATCGAGCGCGAGCGCGTGATCGATAACAATCGCGTCGTCCTGCATCGACGGATTGTAGGTCACCATCACCAAGTCGAGAATTTCCACGGCCTTCATGCCACCTTCCACAGTCTTCGTAGACATGCCAACAGCCTTGATGAGGCCTTTTTCTTTGAGTCGTAGAAGGGTTTCAGGGCAATCGCTGGCTTCGAGAATCTTGAGGTCGCCTCCATCGGAATGAATCAAGACGATATCAAGGTAGTCAGTTCCTATGTCTCGTAGACTGCGTTCTATACTGCGCTGTGTGTGCTTTGCCGAAAAATCGAAGTGGGATTTTCCTGCGGTAAACTCTTCGCCGACCTTGCTGCAAATAACCCAATCTTGACGTTCTTTGAGTAGCCGTCCCAAGCGTTGTTCGCTGCTGCCATAGGCGGGTGCTGTATCAATGAAATTAATACCGAGCTCTTTGGCCCGGGCAATCAAAGCGGATACCTCGTCATCGGATGGAAGTGAGAAACTGTTCGGATATTTCACATCTTGATTGCGGCCGATCTTGACCGTCCCTAAGCCTAGGCAGGAAACCTCAAGGCCGGTCTTCCCCAATTTTCTTTTTGCCAAACCCATACGTTTCTAATCCCAGCGTGAAGTAGCGATTTCTGCGGCTACTAGTACACCACTCAAATCCTGTTCTCTAGCAGCGCCTGACGGAACAACTCCGCTAGCTACGAAATGCCCAATAATGTTATCTGCTAAATTTGGTGTAAGAGTTAGTTTAGTGGGCCATGCAACCACCACATTGTCCTCTTCAATAAAGTAGGCGTCTTCCGGACGATAGTTTTTGTTTACATTGGCCTCGGCCCTGTCGATGACGAAGCAATGAAATTCGGTTGCCTCAAAATTTATCCAAGGGAACAAAGCTGTTAGAAGCTTTCGTGCAGAGTGAATCTGGGCATCCGACTCTTTGCCTACGCCGGACTCAGCGATCTCGCCACCGAGGTACCAAACCATCTCTCCCTCGGCATCGCTATGGGAGGTAATAGTCAGCTTCGGGGTTAGGCTAAAACTATCTCCTATGCAGTGTACGAAAACAGGAGGAAGACTCTTTCCTTTCACGTAGACCATGTTCAACGGCCTTAGTTGCGACTTCGGCTCCGCTAGGTTTGCATCATCAATAAGTTGCTGATTGCCTTTGCCGGCACTGAAAATAAACTTTTGTGCTTCAAGAGTAAATTGTTTTCCCCTATCATCAAAAGAGATGGCGTTGATCAACTCTGACTCATTGCGCTCGAATCTATAGTCCCTAGGACTGATTTTAAATATGCGGTGGCGCTGCTTCTCGACTAACACTTCTAGCAGGGAATTTGTATCTACTACAAAGTCTGGAAGTTTATAGAGAGTTCCGTCGACGGTAGCTGCCTTGAAGAAGTCTGGGTAGTCCTGCTTCTCTACAGCTGTAACTCGGCCGCTTAGGCTCTTGCTGCCGAGAAAGGTTTTAAGCTTCGAGCGTAATCCAGAGTCGGACCACATGTAATAGTGCTCACTGAGTACGCGACACCCTCTAAGGTCGATCTCCGCCTCGCCGGCTAGAGCGCTCCGCCAGCGCGCAGGCATATCGGATATGATATTTGCAGCGCCGCTGAGGGCTCCATTTAATGCATATTTGAGACCGCCGTGAATAATGCCCTGTGAAGCGAGGGTCTGGCCGGAGCCGAGCTTGCCAGTTTCTAACAATATGGCTTGATAGCCTTGATTGCGTAGGCGGTTCAGCAGCCAGAGGCCCGCAATTCCACCGCCAAATATGACGATGTCGGTTGAATAGCTCGATGTCATTCGTTACCTTATCTCGGAGCTGTAGGTGATGCGTGGGACGTGAGTGTCTGGTCTGCATTCGGATAGACTACAAGACTCAAATTATATCGGCATAAGGGACTATTTCCCAATTACTTCCCTATCTGAGCTGCAAACTAAATTACTAGGCAGGGTTTTCATGCATCGAATTATCTACAGTGTCATTTTCTATCTCGCACTGCCCGTAATTATGATCCGCCTTCTGGGCCGGTCTTTAAAAGTGCCGGCCTATCGAAAACGCATAGGTGAGCGTTTTGCTCTACAGACTATGCCTCAGGGGTTTGATAAGAACAAACTTACGCTTTGGATCCATGCGGTTTCGGTAGGCGAGACAGCAGCATCTGCGCCATTGGTAAAAGAATTGCAGCGCCTCTATCCTGACGTCCAAATTGTTATGACAACCATGACACCTACCGGTTCAGACCGGGTACGCATGCTTTTCGGCGAGTCAGTGATGCATGTCTACATTCCTTACGACCTGCCAGGAGCCTGTAATCGCTTCCTCGATAAATATCGGCCTAGCCTTTTGATCTTGATGGAGACAGAACTATGGCCAAATTTGGTGCATTCCTGTCACCATCGAGGCGTTAAGCTGTTGTTAGCGAATGGCCGGTTATCGGAAAAGTCAGCTGCAGGTTATGGTCGTTTGGCAACATTCACGCGCAGCCTCTTAGAGAAGTTCGACAGGATAGCTGCTCAAGCTGCTCCCGATGCACAGCGCTTCATCGTTCTTGGGGCCAACCCGGAAAAGGTAGAAGTTACTGGCAGCTTGAAATTCTTAGTTGACGTAAATGAGAAAGAGAAACAAGCGTACTTCTGCGCAATCGAAAACACTGCGCGACCAGTTCTTGTTGCGGCTAGCACCCGCGAGGGCGAGGAGGAGAAAGTATTAGCTGCTTTCAAAAAATGTCTTGCTGAGATCCCGTCTTTACTCTTGGTATTGATTCCGCGCCATCCTGAGAGGTTCGCCAAGGCTGGCAAATTAAGCGAGGACGAAGGCTTCATTACAGTGAAGCGAAGTGACGGTGGGATAGTAGGGCCTAACATTCAAGTTGTGATAGGGGATAGCATGGGCGAAATGTTGGACTACTATAATGTTGCGACGATTGCATTCGTCGGTGGAAGCCTCGTCGATACCGGCTGTCAGAATATTCTCGAGCCGGCGGCATTGGGTATCCCGATTTTAGTAGGTCCCTCGCAGTACAATTTCGCGACGATCTGCAAGCAACTGGAACACGCCGGTGGCCTAAAGACTGTACAGAACGAGATGGAATTAGCTCAGAGTATTTCTACATTGATCGCAGACGAACGGGCGCAGCAGGAAATGGGTGATCGAGGAAAACGGCTAGTAAGAGAAAACCAGAATGCCTTGCCCGCGCTGATGAAACTAGTCGTGCCTCTTATCTTAAAGCCCTAATTATTCTTTCAATTCGAATTGGCGCGTTAGATTCTCAGCGCCATCGGATGTCACACGAATATTGTCTTCGATGCGAATACCTCCGCAGGGATAGAGCTCATCGACGGCATTCCAGTTTATCAATTTACCTCGATCTGAGCTTCGCTCTGCCTCTAGAATAAGTGGAATGAAGTACAGGCCCGGTTCTACTGTAAACACCATATCGACTTCCATCGCCCGTGTATTTCTCAGTGCTGGAGAATTTTCAGGCGGGGGTAATATGGTTCCATTAATATCAGATTGATGCCCGCCTACATCGTGTACCTGAATTCCTAGCAAATGACCGACTCCATGAGGCATAAACAGTTGTGGGATATTCAGTTCAATTAGGTCTGCCGCTTCGCCTGTACAGATTTTGTGATCAACAAGAACGCTAGCGATCCGTGTCAGTGTTGACGCATGTAATGATTGGTAGGTTTTTCCAGGCTTCACCTCGTCGACCAATGCGAGTTCCAATGCTTCCATCGCAGTGACGAGAGATCGAAATTCGGGGTGGACATCTTCGCTTACCGAAGTGCGTGTAATATCTGAACCATAGGCTCTTACTTTACAGCCTGCATCGATCAACAAAACCCGACCCTTGTCCTCGTTTATTTTGCGCTTGAATTGATAGTGCAATATCGCAGCTTTTTCGTTGAGCGCAACGATATTGGTATAAGGGCACTCGTCCTCCAGATTCTGTGTGGCTTGCAGAAAGGCCATGTGAATCTCATATTCACTTCCTCCCTCTAAAAAACGGACCTTAGCAGCGGCATGGCCGAGAAGGGCTAAGCGGTTAGCGGCACGCAACTGCTCGAGCTCATAGTGTGTTTTCACCGCTCGCGAGAAATCCAGATAGGCGAGTAGTTTTTTTGGGTTAATTAATGACTTATCGATGCCAAAAGAGGCGGCGATGTCGTCATCGCCTCCGATGTAGGCAATATCCGATACACAATCCTGCTTTAGTTGGACGGAGAGTTCATCTAAGCTGCTCAATCGAACGATAGTGAGCGTTTCCTCCCACTCAGGCGCAATATCTATGCCCTGTTCGTACCAGAAATCACTGGGCACAATCTGGAAATAGATGGGCCTCTCACCGGGTCGAAAATAGACGAACTGATTGGGGCGGTTGACTGATATCCAGTGCAGCAGGTGTCCATAAGCTTGAAATGCCACCCCTCGATCATCGCCGTAATAGTGATTTTCCGTGCCGCTATGCACAAGCACAGCTCCCGGCTGCGGGCCCTCGTTGGCGACATATTGCAGAGCATCGGTATAGGTGCGAGTAAGTTTAGCTATATGGCCAGCATAATTGTCTATGGTCAAGTCCGTGCCTCTGATTGCTGTTTAATGCAGTGAGTTGGAATTATACTGCGGATTGACTGTGAACAGACAGAAGTCGCTGTCTAGATATAAAAGTGGGATAAGATGCTATACGCAATGTTTGTGCTGGTCATTCTTACTATGGTAATAATGGTACTCACGGCTCGGGTGCGAATTGAATCTGTATAGAGCGGCACGGTACCGCAGAGTTACTACAGCTTAATGGAAGGGCATGATATTCCAGACTTCGTCGCCAAGACGACACGTAATTTTAATAACCTATTCGAAGTCCCAACACTGTTCTATGCAGGTGGTGCGGTGTATCTGGCGTTGGATCAGGCAGGGCAACTACCCATAATTAGTGCGTGGATATTCGTCGCTGCTCGAGTAATGCACAGTATAATTCATCTAAGTTATAACAACGTGCTGCACAGGCTCGTTATATTTGCCATCGGTAATCTTTCTGTTCTGGTTATGTGGCTGGGTATAGTTAACGCTGCCGTGTAGTATTCGTGGTACGACTTTATATAATGAGAAATAGAACAAACTATTATTTTAAGCAGGAAGGTGGAAAAACATGTCTGACGTAGAAGTTTATATGATAGCTAACCTCGTAGTTGAAGATGCGAATGAATACAGAAAGTATGAGAAGGGATTCTTCCCAATTTTGAAAAAATTTGGTGGTGAGTTTGTTACCTTCGATGATAGGCATGAAAATTTCGAAGGAGAATTTCCACTCGAAGGTCGCGTCATTATCTTCAAGTTTCCCTCAGAAGAACTAGCCAAGCAGTGGTACAACGATGACGATTACCAGACCCTTTCTGAATTTCGCCGCGCTGGTACGACGTTGAAGAGTATTACACTGGTTCATGGTTTGCCGCCAAGAGCTTAGAGCCTAGGACTTAGAAAACCGAGCCGCGCACCTAGCAGTCCAGCTCAAGCAGGAGAAGGTGAAGCTGTATTCGAGCCATAAGCAATTCGAATCTAAAGACGATGAAGAAAGCATCTCTGAAAAGAAGGAGCTGGGGGAGAAATTAGAACGAATTCAGAACGAACTGGAAACACTCAAGAAGATGCGCAATTCGCATATCGATGGAAAGAGCTCGGACTAGTCGAGCTCCCCCACCTCATTACTGCAGCTATTCATAGCTCTCGATGCTTGGGCATGCACAGAACAAATTCCTATCCCCATATACGTTATCAATGCGATTTACACTCGGCCAGTACTTGTTCGATGCAGCTATGCCTTCTGGCTGATTAGGATAGGCGCCCTGCATTTTGCTGTAAGGCCTGTCCCAACTCTCATCCATCATGTCGGCAAGAGTGTGAGGCGCATTCTTTAACGGATTGTTCTCAGCATCGATATTGCCCAATTCGACTTCCGCGATTTCTTTTCGAATCAGGATCAGTGCGTCGATGAACCTATCGAGCTCCGCCTTCGACTCACTTTCGGTTGGCTCAATCATCAGCGTTCCAGCTACCGGGAAAGACATAGTCGGTGCGTGGAAACCGAAATCCATAAGCCGCTTAGCGACATCTTCTTCGCTGATGCCCGAGCTGATTTTGAGTGGACGTAGATCGATAATACATTCATGAGCCACCATGCCGTTGCGACCGGTATAGAGTATCGGGTAGTGCTCGGCCAATCTGACAGCGACATAGTTCGCGCTGAGGATTGCGACCTGAGTCGCCTTTAGTAGTCCCTCGGCGCCCATCATGGCGATGTACATCCAGGAAATTGGTAGTATTCCGGAGCTGCCCCAAGGCGCGGCAGAGACCGCGCTGTTATTAGCCTCTGGGCCATCTAGTTTAATCAGGGAATGGTTCGCAACATGTGGAGCTAGGTGTTTCTTAACTCCGATTGGGCCCATGCCTGGGCCGCCGCCGCCATGTGGAATACAGAACGTTTTGTGTAGGTTTACGTGAGAGACATCAGCTCCGATATCAGCGGGCTTCGCTACCCCAACCTGTGCATTGAGATTGGCTCCGTCCATATATACCTGCCCACCATGATCATGAACGATCTGGCAGATTTCTTTCACGGCTTCCTCATACACTCCGTGTGTGGAAGGGTAGGTAATCATCAACGCAGCGAGACTATCAGTATTCGCTTCAGCTTTGCTGCGCAGATCTTCAACATCGATATTGCCATTGTCGTCGCAGGCTACGAGTACAACCTTCATGCCAATCATCTGTGCGCTGGCGGGATTCGTGCCGTGTGCCGAACTAGGTATTAGGCATACATCACGTGCACCCTCACCGATGCTCACAAGATACTTCTTGATTGCTAGTAGGCCAGCGTATTCGCCCTGAGCTCCAGAATTCGGCTGCATACTTACAGCATCGAAACCGGTAATTGCCTCTAGCATTTTTTCCAGGCCAGAGATCATCTGTTGGTAGCCTGTCATCTGCTCTATTGGTGTGAACGGATGCGGCTTTGCAAACTCGGGCCAACTAATTGGGGCCATCTCTGCAGCCGCATTAAGTTTCATCGTGCAGGAGCCCAATGCGATCATCGAATGGGTAAGCGAAATATCTTTGTCTTCGAGTCTCTTCAAGTAACGCATCATCTCAGTTTCACTGTGATAGTTATTGAAGTTGGGATGTTGTAAGTATTCGCTGCGACGAATCAGGTTATCTGGGATAACCGCTGCCTTTTCTCCACTTACGATCTGCGCATCAATGTCGATAGCCGATAGTTTCAGTGCAGCATCGCCGAGAACGACTTGCCAAATATTTTCAACATCTTTACTGGAAGAACATTCGTCCAGACTTATACCGATTGACTTGTCTTGCTCGGATCTATCGATGCGTAAGTTTATATTGCCCGCCTTCGCGCGATCTAAAATGGCACTCAAATCTTCAGCGTCTACCTTCAACGTAAGAGTGTCGAAGAAATTTTCATTAACTAGTTCAATGCTGGCGTTTTGTAAACCTGCTGCCATTATAGAAGTCAGCCGGTGAATTCGCTGCGCAATATTCTTGAGGCCTTTGGGTCCGTGATACATGGCATACAAGGCAGAAATATTTGCTAACAATACTTGTGCAGTACAAATATTGCTGTTCGCCTTCTCGCGACGAATATGTTGCTCGCGAGTCTGCAGTGCCATACGAAATGCTTGGCGCTCGCGCTTGTCAACGGAGACGCCGATTATGCGACCGGGCACGGCACGCTTGTAGTCTTCTTTAGTAGCGAAGTAGGCGGCATGTGGGCCGCCGTATCCCATGGGTACGCCGAAGCGTTGTGTAGTGCCGGTAACGACATCTGCTCCCATCTCGCCCGGAGGCTTTAAAAGAGTCAGGCTCATCAGGTCTGCCGCGACTACCGTGATAGCGTTGTGTTCATGGAGTTGGCTGATGATCTCAGTGAGATCCCGTACTTCGCCGGTTACCGCGGGATATTGAAAAATAGCACCAAATAATTCGGACAGCTCGGCATCATTGATATCACCTATGACTAGCTCGAAACCAAAACATTCTGCTCGAGTCTTTATGACATCGATGGTCTGTGGGAAACAGTGTTGATCAACGAAGAACTTATTCGCCTTTCTGTTCTTGCTCACGCGTTTTGCGAGTGACATTGCCTCCGCAGCAGCAGTAGCCTCATCAAGTAAGGATGCATTCGCCAGATCCATTGCGGTTAGGTCCAGAGTCATCTGTTGGAAATTCAGCAGACACTCTAGGCGGCCCTGTGAGATCTCAGGTTGGTAGGGTGTATAAGCCGTGTACCAACCAGGATTTTCTAATACGTTGCGCAAGATTACATTCGGAGTAAAGGTGTCGTAGTAGCCGAGCCCTATAAATGATTTCGCCGTACTGTTCTGTTCAGCGATTGCTTTTAGTTTTGCTAATGCCGCATTTTCAGTTAGCGGGCCATCCAAATCTAGGGCACTTTTCAGAAGAATCGCGTCGGGAACTGTATTGGCGATAAGATCATTTAGCGATTCTAAATTCAGAGCCTGCAGCATTTGCTCTATCTGAGTTTTGTTTGGGCCAATATGCCGATCGATAAATTCGCCGTTGTACTGCAGAGCCTCGAGAGACACAGCGGAGTCGTTTTGTGCGGGATCGTTCTTAGTCGCCGGATTGGATTGCGTTTGCATTACTGTCCTTTCAGAAAGCATAATTTATCTTTGATATTGAAATGATTGAAGAGGCGAAGAGTAAATCGATGTGCTGTAGTTGGCGAAAGTTATTCGCCTAAGTGGCTCAGCTTCTTAACCGTCTTCGCAGTGATCTGAGTACGTGTCGGCGTCCATCAATTCATCCAACTCCTGCTCTTCACTAATCTGAATTTTATAGAACCAACCGCCGTCGTAGGGAACTGCATTGACCGTTTCCGGGGCATCGCCGAGCGTGGCATTGGTAGCGATAATCTCACCAGATATCGGGCTGTACACATCCGATGCTGCTTTAACAGATTCTACAACCGCTACTTCATCTTTTGCGTGAATCGTAGCGCCTACTTCCGGCAGCTCCACGAATACGATATCACCCAATGCATCCTGCGCATGATTGCTAATGCCTACCGTTGCCGTGCCATCACCTTCGAGTCGAACCCATTCATGTGTGGCGGCGTATTTAAGATTGTCTGGATATGTGCTCACTAGGTATTCCTCTTTTAATCGGTGCTGGTTTTAACTTTACTAGGTAGCTGAATGCTATGAATTAGTAGATCTAATTACTGTGTGAAGACTCAACCTTCTATTCGAATACCTTCTTGCCGAAGCGGACGAAGTTTGGCTTCACTAATCGTACGTTGGTCAGTGTGCCGCGAATATCTACTTGGCAGGTGCCACTATCCACAGGGATTCTAGCTAAAGCGATTGAATGCTTCAATGTGGGAGAAAAGCTACCGCTGGTAATTACGCCTTCTCCGTTTTCGCAGAGAACCTTCTGGCCCTCTCGTAGCACACCCCGCTGCTCCAGAACTAGGCCGGTAAGAATGGGCATTGTGCCTGCCTGGATCTCTGCCAAGTGATCCGTGACTGCCTGCCGGCCAATAAACTCACGATCCTCGGGTTGCCAGGCGATTGTTTGTTCCATATTGGCGGCGATGGGTGAAGTAGTTTCATCCATGTCGTGGCCATAGAGATTCATTCCTGCCTCCAAGCGCAGTGTATCTCTTGCACCTAAGCCTACTGGCTTGACGCCAACGGCTAATAGCTTGTCCCAAATTCCCGGTGCCTCGATACTGGGCAGAATTAGCTCGAGGCCCTTTTCCCCAGTGTAGCCGGTGCGGGTAATGAACCAGGAGCCCGATTCGAAGCCACGGAAGTTCTTCAGCTCTTTGCTTATTGCGGCGCGGTCACGAGTAAGTATCGAGCATACTTTCTCGATTGCCTCGGGGCCATGAACTGCTAGGATAGCGAGTTGTGGCTGCTCTTCAATGCTGACGTCGAAGTCTGCTGCATGGCTTTGTATCCAAGCTAAGTCTTTATCGCGGGTAGCGCAATTCACCACGACGCGATAGCCGAAACTCATGCGATAGACAATCAGGTCGTCAACAACGCCGCCAGTCTCATTCAACATGCCGCTGTACAGAGCTCGCCCTACTTCATCTAACTTGGCAACATCGTTTGCCAATAGATAGCGCAAGAACTCCAGGGCCTCACTGCCAGACACATCGACTACTGTCATATGTGATACGTCGAAGATGCCCGCCTGGTTTCGTACCAGGTTATGCTCTTCTATCTGGGAGCCATAATTAATGGGCATATCCCATCCGGCGAAATCGACCATCTTGGCGCCGGAATCGAGATGCTTCTGATATAGCGAAGTATGTTGGGCCATTGAATAGCACGTCCGAGTGGCAGAAAAAGAAGGCGCCATTTTACCCACAGCTCGAGTCTTTTAATAGGAGAACCTGAGGTGTTTTAGCGCTCTATCTTGGGGCAACTAATGGGCGAGGAATCTTGCTAAAAACTATTTCTAGGGCAGCCAGGCATAACTAAACTTAGCGAATACTGTGCGGTTAGTTTTCTCGATGGCGTCGTAAGTGTCGTTCTGAAAGCCGGCATCGGAGTAGCCGATAAAGAATCGGGTGGCGGCGCTGAATCTATAGCTGTAGAGAAGCTGTGTGGTGAGTTGCTTAGTGCGCGCCTGCACTGACCTGACGTAGAGATCCTGATTACGTTTGTTGTCCGTATGCTGGAGCGTGAAGCGAAGAAAGCTGCGCGCACTAAATTGGTAAGTCGCCTTTAAGTCGGTCAGGTCCGCAGTAAATAGCCTCCCGCCGTCTACATCGAATTGCTGCAGAGTATGATCGAGGTCCAACTCCAAATGCTTACCCCAGCGATAATTGACGCTAGGCCCAAAGCGCTTCGATCTGCCGAGGCGAGTATTGGCAAAGTCGACAATATCCTCAACTCGAATAAGGGCGCTCAGGCGCAAGTTCGCTCTGGGGGTAAACCCAACTCTAAGCTGATTGAATTGTTCATCGAAATATTTGCCGTTCCAGTAGGTCTCGCTACCTCCGAATAGCCCACTGAGAAATGACTGCTTAGGGCCGTTCATGTTGAGGAATACTTCAAATTCTTCCTCGAGCTGCAGGCCTGACTGGTCTTCGGTTCGGTCATAGTCTAGTGCGACGCGGATTCGATTGAAGAAGTCGTCCGATTCGCCGCGCCAGGTGTGCCCAACAGTCGCCACGACGAACTTGAAATCGACTCGGTTCACGAAACCGAGATCGGCGCGGAAGTCATCGCCCATGTCGGTATAGCCTAAACGCCAATCCCAACTTCGATCGGTGTGGCGATACTCCAGGCGTTGGCTACTGTCGCTTAGGCTGCTTGCCTGGCCGTATCGGCCCTGTATGAGGGTTGGATATTCAGAGCTGGAGTGCATGGATTGAATAGAGATCGAATCTTGGTCGGTGGGCCTGAGCACTGCATCGACACTGCTGACGGTATTGTTGTAGCCGTCAGCCCGGCGGTCGGTAATCAGTGCACCGATCGTGGAATTCTCGAAAATATCGAAGCGATAGCGGCCAATCGCAACTTTGGATTCAACCTCGCCGAGCGAGGCAACGCTGGAGCCTAGGCTACGAGGTATCAAGAAGGTCGTGTTTACATCGTTGGCAGTGAGCAGAGCATAAGTGTGATCTCCACTCTTGCCCGTGAGTTTTAGGCCATAGTCCGGATCGGAAATGTTTCTCGTGTGCACGAGCCGCTCAAAGGTATCGAAGTAGTCTGCGCCGTCTAAGAAGAAAGTTCGTCGTTCGGGGAAGAACAGGCTAAAAGTGTTGTTGATATCTAACTGCGCGCTATCGGCCTCGACTTGAGAGAAGTCGGGATTCAGAGTCGCATTGAGATACAGATCTTGAGAAATTCCCCAGCGCACATCGAGGCTGCCTTCTGGGTCGATACTCTCGCTATCCCAACCACCCATGGCTGGGTTTCTGTTCTCTACCGCAGTGGAGGTAAGAGTCGGAATAACCTCGAGATTTCTACTTCGAGTGAGATTGGCAAAACCGTCTGCTTTGCTAATCTGACAGATATAACAAGATATGTTTCTATCTTGTGGATTGTTGGCGATTCGCGTACCTCGATCACGCGGATAGAATCTGACTAGATCGACGCCCCAAGTCTGGTTGTTCTCGCTAGGCGTAAAGCGTAACTGCTTCATCGGAATAGCCATCTCTACGACATAGCCATCCTCGTTAATCTGTCCAGCGCTGTCCCATATGGCATTCCAAGATCGGTCTTCATCGTTGTTTACATCGTCTTGAATGGAATCAGCCTGCACACCATAGGGATTGGCAAAAAATTTGAATGCGCGCCTTTCATCGTTGAAGGTGTCCAGAACGATCGCCACCCAGTCATCGTTCCACATAGAGTCCCTGTCTCTATAGAAGGCGCGGATTTGATCGGGCTCCGGATCTAGTGCGATAAAGGCGACGTACAGCACCTCGCCATCTTCCATGAGCAGGGCCTGCGCCTCCACCTTGGCGGGGACATTGTCATTCGGATTGGTTTCTATATTGACCCGAATGCGCGTGGCCTGACTCCACTCCCCCTGATCTATCTGACCATCGATTCGCGGCTCGGTATCCACTCTGGGGATGTTGTAATTACTCAGGGACTGGGCATAAAGCTCGGACGAGGGGAATCCCATGATAACGAGAGCGAGGAGAACAAGACTCGTGCTGAGCTTAACGCTGGGGTATGAGGATAGTTCCATTTCTACTACCTAATCACTCATTCGGCTATTTTTTGAGACAGCGGCCTCGATTATTCTTAGTTAGCCCTGATATTAGTTGAACCTGACGAGAGGGCCATGCTTTGCGCGTTTAAGCTGAGCTAGATTATTACATTTGATGCGGACAAAGGGTTACATTCTAGAGCGATCTTTGCTGTAGTCAAAGCGCCGCTAGAAACGGCATGCAAAAAAATCGGGCAGCCTTTCGACTCCCCGCTAGATTCTGCGGCGCTTAAAGTTCGGAAATGGCCTCAAGTACGTCTTCGAAGGGAGGTCGGTCTTGATATCTCTCTTCTGCAAACTTGGCCTTAATAGCTCCGTTTGTATCGATCAGGAATATTCCGGGATACGGTATTCCGTAGAACCGGTGATCTGGTTCGTAGTCCAAATTGCGAATACCGAAGGCATTCACGTGGGTAACTTCTTCATCGTGAAGAAGAGGGAACTGAATGTCCTGATCTTCCTGCACTATCTTCAGTGTCTCCACTGAATCGAACGTTATGGCAACAACATTGATGCCCATTGCTTCTATCTGATCACTGATTTCGGTCAGCTGCACGAGCTGAGCTTTACAGAACGGTCACCAGTCGAAGGAGCGGCTCATCATTAAGAGCATGCCCTTTTTGCCTTTTAAGCTGTCAAATGATTGAACATTGCCATCCTGATTTTGTGCTGAGATTTCCGGAACCGATGCGCCTACTGGAAAGCCTGGAGCCCAGACGAAATCCTGTGCGATCGAAACCTGAAAACTCCCAAGCAACATCAGGGTAAGCAAGAATCTGCTTAGCACGCAGACGTGGGGTTGGGTTTTCTGATTCATGACTACCTCACGAGTTTTAATAAAAATTTCTGCCCTAGCCTCGCCTTTTAAACGGGTTAAACCATTACTAACAATACCGGATTCATGTCGTTTTTATTGCAAGATAACTAAATTACTTCTAATTCGATGCGTTGCTTCAATGCGGTGCGCCATATATTGGGCATAGAAGCACAATAGCGCTGCATATTCAGCGGCACAGGGTTAATTTGGATTCATGTCTAATTTTGATCGAGGCCTGCGAGGAATCTCTCGCCGCGCGGTAGATAGTTATTGTCACTATCGAGAGAGAAAACCACAGAGTTTGAGCGGCCGATGATTTCTTCTCTGGGCACGAAGCTGTAGACACGACTGTCTGCACTGTTATCGCGATTGTCTCCCAACACGAAGTATTGGCCTTCAGGCACCACGGCAGGTCCGTAGCTGCGAGCGGTTCGGCTGACGAAGCGGTTGGACAAGCGCGCCTGATGGGTTTTCCCCGGGAGCTGCTCTAGAATGATAATGGAATCGTCATCTCTGGAGAGAACCTCGTAATGGGCGGCCTCGCCATTGATAACAAGGGCGTTGTTCTGCATGTAGATCGTGTCGCCAGGCACGCCGACAATGCGCTTAACAAGGCGTTTATCAGCTTTCTTAGAGTCGATTATGACTACATCGCCGCCACTAGGATCGGAGAGCTGGCCTAGGGATATCTCGGTGAAGGGTATCTTTATGTCGTAGGCGAGCTTGTTCACCCAGACCTTGTCGCCATCGAGTAGCGTAGGCTGCATAGAGGCACCGGAGATTGAGCTCAGGTCGGCGATTGCGCTCTTGAAAAAGACGATGCAGGTCAGCAATAGGAAAAATTGTCTATTTTCCTTCCAAAACAGATTGAGGTTGCTGCCGAGACGCCCGGTAATAATGGCTTTATTTAGATCATTCATTACTTCTACACCTTAGTGGCCTCTAACCTAGCCCAAGTCTTCCAGGCATGTCAATTCGCTTGAGGTAGCTGGAGATTGAGCGCTGATGAGTGTGGCGCCCGAATGTTGGGTTCTTGCGTGTGTCCAACCAGCTAGCGCTCTCGCTGCGACTGTTGCAAAGACAGCGGGTCTTCATTAGCTTGTATGTCCGCACGTACAGTAAATTGTTTACCGGAATACATCATGGCATTGACGCAATTTCATCCAGCTTCCCGCGATTGGTTTACTGCTCAGTTTGGTGAGCCTACGCAGGCCCAGGCCTGAGCTTGCGACCAAAGCTGGCCGTCACACGCTTATATCAGCCCCTACAGGCAGCGGTAAGGACCTCGCTGCGTTCTATGCGGCATTCGATGATTTGGTGGTCAGAGGACTGAAGCGTCAGCTTAATCCCGGGGTGCAGATTCTCTATGTCTCTCTGCTGATAGCTTTACCCGCTGACGTGCACTGCTAATCCCGAATAAGAAGGAGCCAAGTGCGCATAAAAGGCGAGTCCGTCGGGCCATGTTCGGCGTTGAGGACGCGGGTAGGTGGAGCCTGTTGGAGAGAGTTGTTTTCGCCGCCGGGGCGCGTTTTGCTAACGGCACTGCGTAAAATGGAGCTACGTGGCACTATTCGTGGCGGCCGTTTTGTAGCGGGTGTTGGCGGTGAGCAATTTGCCTACCCTTAAACGGTGGATGTTCTTCGAAAATTTAAGAAACAAGTCGATTCGAACAAGCCTAGATACTGCAGTCTCTCAGCGGTAGATCCACTAAACCTGCTAAATCTAATTCTTCCTAACCGTAAACTCTCGAGACTGAGTAAGAACCGAGTGCTTTACGAGAATGGTATTCCTATAGCAGTATTGGAGTATGGCAAAGTAAACTTTCTGAAAGAAACTGAGGCAGCCCAAGAATAGAACTTGCAGCAGGCATTGATCAAGAAGAATTTTCCAGCAAGGCTGCGAAGTTATCTCGGCACTCACTAGCTAAGCGCAAAATTATTTCTTCCTTAATAAGAAAATCCCGCTATCACTGAGCGCGATAACGGGATCTACTACTTACTGGGAGCAAAGGAATCGCCAACTAGTATCGACGATGCCTCTCCAATTACCCGATCAAGTATATAACTACCTACTTAGATAAAGTAACTGGAGGCTCCCTTAATAGATTGATAATTGATGGGATCACCTCCTTTTTTAATGCCAGGGTAGCCAAGTATTGTTAGCGAATTCCCCCCGTTAGAACTACTAACAAAAGCCTGATGATTTTATATAACACAATCCTAGCACTGTAAAGTGTCGTAGCAAATAATCGGCAGGCAATTGGCCGACTGTTGGCTAGAATTCTCTGTAATTTAATCAAAAAGGCTCGGGGTTATACCAAGATCAATCTGATCGTAACGGATTAGTATTCAGGTGAGTTTCCATATTCGTATGCAGGAAGTAGGTAATTGATTCAGATAGCGTGTTGACAAGTGCGACATCGGCCTGCAGTTCATCGAGGATTTTGAAGAAATATGGGCGCTCCCAGAAGACGGCTTCAATTTTTCTACAGACAATTCGGATCCCCTACAAAATTTCGCGAACAACGATGAGCGGGACGAATTTGGTGAACTGGCCTAGCGATTTAACGAGTTACTGAAGCTGCTCTCGAAAAGCAGCTTAGAAGAATACAAAGACCCGCATGTAAATAGTTAGTATGGCGGCGATTATCACTGAAAAGGCGATAAACCGGAGCGGATTTTCTATAAAGCTTTGCCAAACAGTTTTCGCTTTACCGTTCGCTCTGCTCGATTGATACTCTTTGCGTAATCGCTCGGTACGCTCAATCTGATATTCATCGATCAATTGCCGCGTGAATTCGAATTTCTCAGACTCATGTATCCAAATAGCGGGTAATGAAATCCCCCAGTTACCTGCCGAAGTTTCGAAGTAGGTAATGTTATTGCCCTCCAAAAGCTCGCGTATATCCTGAGCTTCATCAATAGGAACGTTACGCAGTCTGAATACTAATTTTGACATAATGGGTTTGTCGGCCTGCGCCTTGATTCGCTTTTACGCTAGTTGCGGGCATGCTACCTTTAACCCATAGTCGTGTAAAACCTTAGAGCAAATACCTGAATAGATCGCTAATGTAAGTTACGTAATCGGGATTGCCTAAGGAAGTAGTAGCTATCAGTAGGAAGAAGTAGAGATGCAAAAATCAGTCGAGTCTATTCTTCGAACTTGTGCAGCTTTCGTATGTGCGGCCCTACTTAGTATTTCACCGGCAATTGCAGATACATCGGTCTGGTCAGTACGATCTGGTGACAACGTCATCTATCTCGGCGGAACGGTGCATTTATTGCGACCTAGCGACTACCCGCTGCCGGAAGAATTTGAAGAGGCCTATCAGGGAAGCTCTGAGTTGTATTTCGAGACGGACATCGCATCGATGAGCGACTTATCAATGCAAACCCAAATGTTGCAGCAGCTTACTTATAGCGATGATAGGTCATTGCGTACTGTTTTGAGTAACGAGGCCTACACAGCTCTTTCTGCCTACACGCAGACGGCAGGACTACCAATAGCAATGCTGGGGAAATTCAAACCTGGACTTCTGATTAGCACGCTGCAGATTCTTGTATTTCAGAGTATGGGTTTTACCCCTCAAGGAGTAGATGCGTTCTTCCACGCCCGGGCCCTGCGTGATGGAAAAGCAGAAGGGCAATTGGAGACAGTGCAGGAACAAATAGGATTTATCGCGGCAATGGGAGAGGGTAACGAGAGTGAATTCATCCTGCTTTCTCTAGAAGACCTTGCAGAAACAGGTGACGTAATCGATGTCATGATCGGTGCGTGGCGTTCGGGTGATGCTGAGGGCTTGTCTGAGCTATTCGTGGAAGATATGAAGGCAGAAACGCCCGCGCTCTATGACTCCCTGCTCTTGCAAAGAAACCTGAAATGGGTTCCCCAGATCGATAGGATGCTACAAGACGCGAACACGGAGTTTGTTCTGGTCGGAGTGGCTCATATTGTAGGCGAGAACGGGTTGCTAGACTTGCTCTCGCAGAAGGACTACGAGATTAATCAGCTATAGTTCTAAGACTGGACAAAGCGGAGTACGTAGGAAAGTCACGGAAAGATAGTGAGCATCTGCTCAGAATCTCTACGCTGCAACCGCAAGGTTATTAAGAGCTGGTTTTGTGGCTAAGCACTATCTGTCTTGGGCCACTGGTCGAAGTTTGACCACTAATACCAGAAGGAATTTCTTGAACTTTACCGCCCGACTTTAAGAATGCGTCTACGTGTTGTGCCAGATCTGCGCGATTACTTACAGCCGCGTCTTTTTTTGATTTATTTGCCATGCTTAACTTTCTCTAATTCCACAAAAGGCAAAAATTATACACCATTTCAGTACTTTCGGCCACAAAGCGGTATGTAGGCAATTTCTATCTAGTGCTGCGGCCTGAACAGAACCGCGAATCCGGGTCTACACTTTAATGGTAGCTGCACAGGCCACTCTAGATTGGGTTCACTAGGTTAGCGAGACTTCGATCCCAGTCTTTTCCGTGGGCGAACATAGAATTCCGAGTAATAGTCTTCAGGGATTTCACCTACCAATTCATCTAAAGAGGTCTTGTAGATAACCTTCATCTTAGCCAGCAACTCGAGGTCTAAATGGCAGCCATAGTTTCGGATAGTTTCAATATCCTCTAGCTGCTTGCGAGACACACCTAGCAGACGTGCGCCCTCATTCATAGAGTAGCCAGCGTTTAATCGGAGTTGCCTAACATTCTTTTTTACAGCAACAGTGATAGGGGAAAATTTGAAAAATTGGACCTGATCCATAATTTATTGCTCCATTGTACGGCGGGAATTGATTCTCTCGGCGAATGCAGCCCCTCTGTGTTGATGAATATTGGGTAAATGCTTTTCTCTATCTCGAATCCCATTGAATTCGCAGTTAATAGAGTGAAGTCAAGCTAACACAATGGAATTACCATGGTAATAATTTCTTGAATGTAGTGGGGTTTAGTTAAAAGTTTGGAGGATTTAGTCAATACTAAGTGGAAGTTTCCGTTTGGAAATCTACTTTTTCAAGCGTATTTGCCGTATCAATCTAGCAATATTGTCTTTAAGCCAGGTTTGTGACCGAGTTTCTATTGCATGATTAGGTGATGGTATCGGGTGGTAGCTACTACATATAAACCAGTATCATCTGCTAGAATCTCCTCCACACGCAGGAGAGCGAAATGTCAGAAGTACCATCAACAGAAGAACCACCACCAATAAAAAATTCAGAGCAAGCTATCAGCATGAACAAGGTTGTTAGTTTTCACTATCGTTTGGCCGAAGTGGGAGAAGACGGCGAGCGAAGAGATTGGCGAGAGGAGTCTCATTCAGGTGCGCCACTGGCCTATCTACATGGGTTTCACAATGTAGTGGTGGGGCTGGAAAAAGCACTGGAAGGCAAGAAGGTAGGTGACGCGATTGAGATTACCCTGCAACCAGATGATGCATATGGATTCCGCCGTCCAAATTCTACACAGCGAGTTCCTATCAAACATCTACAGTTTCCTGGCCCTGTAAAGAAAATATTGTCCGGGATGCCTGCGACTGTTGAAACCAATCAAGGGAAGCGCGCGGTTGTTATTCTTAAGGTTGGAAAATTTAACGCCGACGTGGATTTCAATCACCCTCTGGCAGGAAAGGTTCTCTACTACGAAGTGCAGGTGGAAAGTATTCGTGATGCGAGCTTCGAGGAGATTGCGCATGGCCATGTGCATGGCGCGGGCGGGCATCAGCACTAACAGGAATGGACGGTTAACGTCTAAGCAGTGGCGGGCTGTTTTCCATTCACTGCTTCTAGCACGAGCGGGTGACCTTTCGATTTACAACTACCTCATAGTAAGCCTCATCATTATCTGGATCTTCATGAACTTGTGAGCCCTTCCAGGGTCCAACTTTTCCCTCTCTGATAATCAAATCCTTCTTGCGGCCGTTTGTAGCAATAGCCATTATATATAGCAGTTAGTCTTAGTCGTTCTTTGCTGGCCTTGTTCTGCCAGCTAGATTGGCAAGTATTTTGGGCCCGAGTTTCTGTAGTCGCCATCTGAAGACAAGAGCGGGGATGCGAGACACGCCAATAAGCCGGCGTTCCAATTCCAGAGGAATACACATTTCTGCATTCTCGGGGCTAGTTTTAATCACGAAGCCATAGGCTATTTCGCCGGGATCCGTCTCGATGCTGATCTGGAGGCTTTTAGGCGGGTCCCAACGATCAATGGAGCAGGTTGTCATCTTGTGCCCTATATTTACTTCAAGCTTGGTGCCTCTGGCTGGGGGTTCCAAGTCTGCCTGCTTTACACTGTGCACCCCTGGAATCCAATCTGACCAATTTCGAAAACCGGCAGGCACGCGCTAGCAACTGTCGTTCATCGACGCCAGCCAAGCGTCGACATCTTGAGTGCTTTCTATCGAGCTCGGTACTGTTAAGCGGATATCTTGTCTACTGCGAATTATACTCATACTGGATTCTTTGGTTGTGCAGATTGGAGCTTGCATTCTATGTGAGGTTTTCAAATTTAGTACACGATTGAATCATCGGTCGATTGGTGCCAACATGAATCGGTGTTAAGGGTATCTATCTGTAGGTTCTTAGAATCCTTATGGGTGTTAGTGTGGAGTATTGAAATCTATAGATTTCTTATCAGGGACTATTCGAATGGATGAGGGATTAATGCCGGTTTTGATAGTTGCTATAGTGTTTTTGTTAGTTAGTTTTAGTGTCTATATCAAATATCGCACTGAGTAGCTAAAAAGCGGGTCAGGACTGCTGCAAGATGAAAATGTCGCTCTGAAGGCGAAAACTCTGAAGCTCGAGGGACGTATTCAGGTACTAGAACCCATCGTCACTAATAAGAATTTTAGACTAGAAGAAGAAATAAATTCACTATCCTGACAATTCGTGGATTCAGCGTTTTACGACTGGGTTCGCACTAGATTGTTGTGATAAGGTTGTTCGACTAATACTAAGGACCGACTCCAATGCTGATGCTTCTCCTAGAGAGATTGAGAGCCAGCGGAACCATGAAAAAGAGAGAAGATCATGAATCAAGATGACAAGCCAATCGATAGTTCTCGACGCGATATTCTTAAAGGTGCCCTGGGCACTGGAGCCTTGGCAGCCGGAGCTGCATCAGTGCCGGGGCTTATCTTTCCCGCGCTAGCTCAAGGCGAGCAACTCGTTCCTTTTACTGACGTGCCTGATACTTTCAACGCGCGCCCGGCTCGACCAAATTCGACTCACTGGTTGGATACGCGCGAAATAACGACCCATTTCACCGACAACGATGATTTCTACATAGTACAGCACTACGGTCAGCCAGAGATTGACAACGATTCCTATAAGCTGAAAGTGACAGGCATGGTAGACAATGAGTTGGAGTTTTCTCTATCAGAACTCATGGCCCGAGATAATATCGAGCAGCAGGTTGGATTTGAGTGCGGCGGTAATAGCCGAGGATTGTTTAACGGGCTTATTGGTAACGCGCGCTGGCGTGGTGTCTCGCTGGCAAGTATTTTAGAGGAAGCGGGCATTCAAGACGGCGCTAAGGAAATCGTGTTCTTCGGAACCGATGTCCAAACCGAGACGATTCGCGAGACCGAAGTCGAGAAGGCATTCGCACGCAGCCTGTCTATCGACGACGCGATGCGACCTGAGAATATGCTTGCGTTCGAAATGAATGGCGAGCCGCTGCCGTATTATCATGGCAAGCCAGTACGTGCGTTGATTCCGGGATGGTATGGCGTTTCCAATGTAAAATGGTTAAACCAGATCCATATTCAAGACACTCGATATATGGGCCGTTTCATGGGTCGTGACTATGTGACTCTGAAGAAAGAAAGCATAGGTGGTGTAGAACGTTGGGTTGAAAACTCTGTTACCACCATAAACCTGAAGTCTTCTATCGTTCGTGTTACAGAGATGGGTGGCCAACATACGATTCAAGGTTTTGTACTAAACGATGGCACATCTATAGAAAGTATCGAAGTCAAAGTAGACGACGGTCCATGGGAGCGTGCCGAGATTAATCCACGATCAACGAAATATTCCTGGAAGCTATTCCGTTACGACTGGAACAATGCCACGCCGGGAGAACACACGATTGTGTCTCGAGTGACTGACGTTAATGGTAATGTACAAGCGACTATGGAAGAACTTCCAGATAAGGTGAGCCGCTGGGAAAACTTCGCTCAGTTCCCTCGAACTGTGCGCATCTAGCCCCGAATTTCCTCAAACTCTGTACTCGACGGATTCATACTCACTAGGCAGTGGGTTGAATCTGGAGCGGGTGTCGATCTTACTTTCTGGCTGGCTAGCAAGGCTGGCCCTTTGCGTCTCCGCTTCTCCGGGCAGGAAGCAGTCTGTTTCTTCCCTACGCAGCAAAAAGCTCAAGTAGAAGAAATTCTCTCTCCGCTGACTGGCTGGCGAATCGCTGCAACGCAGATGAAGAACTTCGATGCTGAACCCATGTCGGCACTTTATCTCAAGAGTCAACGAAAGCTCTTCGATATTCGAGATCGGCTCGCTCAAAAAGACATTCGAGTTACAGAAGCAGACCTTAAACCTACAGATCGTTTTCTTATGGAGCGCTTTATTACAGCATCTGTCTCGATCGAGGGAAGTTTGAATGCGAACGATGGTTTCAACGACGTAACACCTAGCGATTTGCGCGCGACCCAATACCGGCCACAGCTTAGCGCGGTCTCTGTAGATATAGAGACTGATAATCATGCAAGCACCCTCTATTCGATAGGGATCTTTTCGGATGATGTTTCAATAGTCTATATGGTTGGCCCAACGAAGGACTCCATTGGGCAGACTGATGATGGCGGCAATCTAGAACTGTACCAGCTGAATTCTGAGCGCGAGGTTATCAGTGCGTTCGTTAAGAAGATCTCAGATCTAGACCCTGATGTGATCGTGGGTTGGAATATCGTGAACTTCGACTTGCGTTGCCTGCAAGACTTCTGTGATCGGCTAAAAATGCCATTGCTGCTAGGGCGCAACAACGAGGTCATCAGCTGGCGCAAGGCAAGAGATAGCAACGATCGATACTACGCATTGTTGCCCGGTCGAGCGGTGCTGGATGGTATCGAATTAATGCGTTCTGCCACTTATCAATTCGAGAACTTCTCATTGGAGTACGTCGCTCGCCAGCTGTTGGACAGAGGAAAGCTAGTAGAAGATGTCGATCAACGTGGCGCGGAAATCACCGAGCTTTTCAATGACAATAAACCAGCACTAGCGCGCTATAACCTCGAGGACTGCCGCTTGGTCTGGGATATTTTCCAGAAGGAGGCACTCATTCCTTTTGCCATGGAGCGAAGCTTGCTAACCGGGCTTGAACTTGACCGTTACGGTGGCTCTGTCGCGGCTTTCGACTTTCTCTATCTTCCGCGGCTGCATCGTAAGGGATTCGTCGCGCCGTTCGTAGACAAATCTACTGTCAGCAATGTCAGTCCAGGGGGCTATGTGATGGGCTCTATTCCTGGCATTCATCAGAATGTGATTGTTTTAGATTTCAAGAGCCTATATCCAAGCATCATACGGACCTTCCATGTAGATCCGCTGGCCCTAGCCGTTGCCGCACTCGAGGAGAATCCGATCGAGGGCTATGACGGTGGAAAATTCTCTCGTGAGGAATTCATCCTGCCGGAATTGATCTCCACCCTGTGGTACGCACGTGACAAGGCGAAGGCTAGTGAGAACGCGGTGTTGTCTCAGGCGATCAAGATTATTATGAATTCGTTCTATGGCATTCTAGGAACCGTGGGCTGTAGGTTCTTGGATTCTCGCCTTGTGAGTTCTATAACCAAGCGTGGACACGAGATTCTAATTCAGAGCAAATATTTCATAGAAGATGCAGGTTATCAAGTAATCTATGGCGATACAGATTCTGTGTTTGTATTGCTAGGCTCAGTTCCAGACGATCAAGTAAAAGTAATCGGCGAAGATCTTGCATCGCAACTAAATGAGTGGTGGACGAAGAGACTGAGAGAAAGATATGACATCTCTAGCTTTCTAGAGATGGAGTTCGAAACTCATTTCAGGAAGTTCCTGATGCCGACTGTCAGAGGCTCAGACGCAGGCAGCAAGAAACGCTATGCCGGTCTCGTTGCCGATAGTAGTAATTCCGGTAAGTCGTATCTCTTGTTTAAGGGACTTGAATCTGTGCGAAGCGACTGGTCGCCTTTGGCGCGTGAATTTCAGAAAGAATTGTATAGGCGAATTTTCCTTGATGAGCCCTATGAAGATTACATAAAGCTGACGGTTCAACAATTAGGTGATGGGATGTTCGAGAGCGAACTGGTTCTGCGTAAACGCCTGCGCCGAAAATTGAAGGACTACGTTAAGAATGTTCCACCCCATGCGCAGGCAGCACGCAAGGCAGAAAATATTCGCAGGCAACGAGAATTGCCGAGCCTGTACCAGTCGGGAGGCTGGATCGAATACATCATGACAATTAATGGTGCAGAGCCTCGCCAGTATCGTGAATCGGCGATAGACTACGAGTTCTATATAGAAAGGCAGTTAACACCTATCGTAGATTCCATATTGGTATTCAAGTCATCCTCTATGGATAAAATACTAAACAACCAGATTGGGCTCTTCTAATGACTTATACATCGCAGCCTAGGTGTGCAGGAGTCTAATTATGAACGAATCAATGCAGAGGGACACATGACGACTAATTTAGTACTTACCGTGATTGCTGATGACAAACCGGGCCTAGTGGAATCACTAGCACAGATTATCGCTTTAAACTCGGGCAACTGGCTTGAGAGCAGCATGTCCCAACTGGCCGGAAAGTTCGCAGGCATATTGCGAGTTAGTGTGGCGGATGAGCGTGTGGAAAAGCTTATAGAAGAACTGAATGGGCTTTCTTCTGAGTTAAAGCTCGTAATAGAGGAAGCCGCAGATGAGTCATCCGATCAAAAGTCGCGAATGGTTGAACTGAGCTTGGTAGGGAATGACCGACCTGGCATTATCAAGGAAATTTCTGCCGCAGTATCGGCGCTAGGGGTTAATGTGGAGCGGCTTAACACACAATGTACACCGGCGCCTATGTCGTCCGATGCTCTATTCAAGGCGAAGGCGATTCTCGAGGTGCCGGAGCAGGTTGCTTTGGAGCAGCTGCAGGAAAAATTGGAGCAGTTAGCAGACGATCTGATTGTTGAGATCGAGGTAGTTGTTCGTTAGGCGCTTCAATTAGTTCGTGGGGCTAATTCGTGAGATCGAATTTGAGCCTGTCGTTATAGTCGATAATATTGGTCAGTAGGTTGATACACTCAACGATCTCGGTCTCTCTCTCATTCGTAGTGCCTGCTGAATCACTCTCCCTGTTGCTGTATAGCAATACAAGACAGGCCTTGCTCGCATCGAAGTTCTGGTAGAAGAACTCAGAAAATTCATCTGATATTGCAGAGAAAATAAGGTCTAAGGTTGTGCCGTTTTCAGTCTGGTGTTCAAGTAACAGCCTCTCCAGCCCACTTAGCTGACTAGATACTGCATTCTGTGTTGAGCGACTATAGGGGGATTGTATGCTCTCAACAAAATCTCCATTCAGCATTGGATACAAAGAGCGTATTAGCAACTCTTGGTTAAGCATTGCCGACATAGAATCCGCAAGAATGACGATAAGTTCGGTTCCCGATGTCGATTCGATTCGCTGCCTTATACTTGATTCTTCAGTAAGCCATAAAGACTGCAACGCTCGAAAATCTTCGACTAAAGTATCGGCGGCGACGGCTAGAAAAAGTCGTCTGCGGTTGTTACTTAGTTGTTCTAGGGAGTAGCCGCTTTCTGTTTCTTCTGGGGTTAGCTCTAACACGGCATCGAAGTCGGCAGCAGGTCGGGCAACAGAATCAGTATCGTATCCCCAAAGCAAAAATTCTATTACATGGAAGCCCAGTGTCACTTCGTATATATCGAAGGCACCATGTTGCTCGCGAATAGAGTCAACATCCAGGGTTACATTAATATCGTACACGATGCCGCTATCGGGGTAGCCATTTACATAGTCGATATATCCGGGGATTATCGGCCAATGATTGATCTGATACTGAAGTTGCATTAGCGCTAAGCTGTTCTGCTCCCCAAGTAGCTGCGTGGCAAAGTAGCGGTGCAGCGTAGTGAGCTCGTATGCGCTATGTGCGTCGAGCCAAGCTTGTTTTGAGAGACTTAGATTTTCGCTGCTTACGTGGTCAGCAAGCGTGACTATCGAAGACTGAAATTTTTCAATCTCAATTCCTGCTTGAATGAGGTCAGTGTCTATCTGTTCGACATATTTCAGGACTATTTCTTTAGCGGATGCGCTCAGTTCTGGGTTGAGTAATTCGAATACACTGGGAGTAATTTCATTTACTGATTCAATACTTTGAGGCCCAGCTGCTTCGTCGTTGCAGCCGACAAGAAGCAGAGGCGCTAGTACAGCGATTCCCATTCTTTGCAGGGTCAAACCCAAGTTGAGATATGTTTGCATAAGAGTTGCGTGATGCACTAGCTGCGTAGCGTTAGAATTTTCCAGCCCTCTGATTCTGCTTTTTCGAGCAATCTCTGGTCGGGATCTACTGCCACTGGTGTTGCTACCTCTTGTAGTAGAGGCAGATCATTTATGGAGTCACTGTAGAACACGGCATCACTCAGATTGAAACGGGTTTCTTGCTGGTCTAACCATGCATTGAGCTTCGAAACCTTTCCGTCTTGATAGCAGGGCGTGCCTGAAATTTTTCCGTTGTACATATCGTTACTGATTTGCAGTTCTGTCGCTATTATCAAATCGGCATTGAAGAGCGTCGCGATCGGCGTCGAGATGAACTCATTCGTAGCGGTAATGATAATGCAGAAGTCTCCGGCATCGAGATGCGTGCGCACGAGTTCCCTGCCCTTATCTAGAATGATAGGCTCAACAGATTGCTTCATGAATTCAGCAAGTAATTGCGTTCGCTGTATACGGTCGAGCTGCATAACAGGCTCGAGTGTAAACGCGACGTAGCCATGTATGTCTAATGCACCCTGCTTGTATTGGTCGTAGAAGTGGTCGTTTTTATCGCGATGGGCTTTCTCTTCGACCAAACTATTGCTGATCAAGAACTCTCCCCATGCGTGATCGCTGTCGCCTTCTAGTAGCGTATTATCTAGATCGAATAAGGCTAACTTCCCTGAACTGCTCGACGGCATACTGATTCTCTTCCATTTTCTCAACGTAGTTTGCTCGTTGACACATAAGTCATTCAAGCAATTCGAGCATTATAGCCGTCTCGGGAGCAATTCTGCACTAATCGAGCTCTTGAACAGGCTTTTTCGACTTAATCATAGTGTACTTAACACACTGATAATAATAGGGAATAATGGTTTCCGCGTA
The DNA here is from genome assembly GCA_028825335.1 of Gammaproteobacteria bacterium. Taxonomy (GTDB): domain Bacteria; phylum Pseudomonadota; class Gammaproteobacteria; order Pseudomonadales; family Pseudohongiellaceae; genus UBA9145. The sequence goes on from JAPKAI010000006.1 coordinate 37,866, forward strand.
AGTTTAGCCATTGATCAGGAGGGAAGGTTTGTGAAACAATGGAACATTATTTTCGTCATAAAGGCTGGTAGCAGTGATAGATTCAGAAGGATTTCGTTCAAATGTCGGCATTGTCATTTGTAATAGGCAAGGAAAGTTGCTGTGGGCGAAAAGAATAGGGCAGAGTGCGTGGCAGTTTCCTCAGGGCGGGATTAAGCAAAGCGAGTCCGTGGAAGAGGCCTTGTTTAGAGAGTTGGATGAAGAGGTTGGCTTGTCTGAGGCCGATGTACAGATTCTGCATCAAACTGAAGACTGGCTACACTATCGTCTTCCAGAGAACTTTATCCGCCAGTACAGTGATCCGCTTTGTATTGGCCAGAAACAGAAATGGTTTTTGCTCAGCCTCGAAGTTGATGATAGTAGGGTCGAATTGAGTAAGACTGAAAAGCCAGAGTTTGACGATTGGCGTTGGGTAAATTTTTGGTACCCGGTGGACCAGGTAATCGAGTTCAAACGGGATGTCTACCGCAAGGCCTTGCAACAGTTAGAGACTCCCCTTAGTAGTTATATAGGCAGCCCTATAATTAGCTGCTAATTATCTGCTGCTCTACCAAGTAGAAGTTCAAAACAATAAAAAGCAGTAGATCGACACTGCACTACCCCCAGTTCGATTTCTGAATTTGGGAATAAAACCTTCAAGCCGAACTGAAGTAAACAAGTTTCTTATAATCGCGGAAAGTGCTTTCGCAGTGTTAAGATACTGGAGTAAAAATTAGTGCTCGAGCGATTGCGAAGCATTGTACAAAAAGTAAACGCGGCTAGAGATCTACAGTCGGCGCTGGATATTATCGTCCACAGAGTGCGTCTAGCTTTAGACACTCAGGTCTGTTCCGTGTTTTTGCTCGATAAGGATATCAATGCACATGTGTTGATGGCCTCCGAAGGCTTGAAGAAAGAATCGGTTGGACACGTCAGTCTAGAAGTAGGAGAAGGTCTCGTTGGCCTCGTGGCGAAACATGCCGAACCGATCAGTCTGCAGGATGCCTCGCTGCATCCGAGTTTCCACTATTTGAAAGATACCGGTGAAGAGAATTATCACTCTTTTCTTGGTGTACCGATTATTCACCATCGCTCAGTACTAGGAGTGCTGGTTGTTCAGAACGAAGAGCGACGCCGCTTCGACGAAAGTGAAGAGGCATTCCTAATAACGCTTTCCGCTCAACTCTCTGGCGTAATTGCCCATGCGGAGGCAACTGGTGCAGTAGAGGGTGTTAGCCCATCTGGCCATAAGACCTCAGACACAGTATTTCCAGGTGTGTCAGGATCTTCCGGTGCCGCCATTGGTGAGGCTGTTGTTGTTTTCCCGCATGCGGACCTTCGTCAGATACCTCAACGCCGCACTCCAGACATCGCGGGTGAGATAGAGTTTTTCAATAGCTGTCTGGAGTTGGTAAGACAGGACATGCGCAGTCTGAATGCGAAATTGGCTGGGCAGGTCGCGGAAGAGGAGCGGCAGCTTTTCGATGTCTACGTTCGCATGCTAGATGATGCTGCGCTTGGCAATGAGATAGTCGAGAGAATAAGAATGGGGTACTGGGCGCAGGGTTCACTTGCCTACGTAGCAAACGAACACGTCAGAGCCTTTGAGGAGATGGACGATCCCTATCTCAGTGAGCGCGCAATCGACATCAAGGATCTATGTGCTCGCATATTATTCTATTTGCAAGAGAAGGTCGTTGTAGAAACAGAGTACGCGGACAACACGATTCTCGTCAGCGAGGAGATTACTCCTTCAATGTTGGCGGAAGTGCCCGAGTCCAAGTTGAAGGGACTGATATCCGTGAAAGGGTCGGGCAACTCACATGTTGCGATTCTTGCAAGAACTATGGGTATACCAACGGTAATGGGTGCGCTGGATTTGCCCTATACCCAGCTGCACGGCAAGGAAATCATAATCGATGGCTATAATGGCGAGGTAATAACCAACCCCTCAGATCAGATCCGTACTCGTTTCCTCAAAACGATTCAGGAACAGGATCAGCTAGACAAAGGTCTTGAAGATTTGAAGGATCTACCATGTGAGACAGCGGATAATCACAGAGTACATCTGTGGGTTAACACAGGACTAATGACAGATGTTATACGCTCTCTCGACCAGGGCGCCGAGGGTATTGGGTTGTTCAGAACAGAAGTGCCTTTCCTTCTAGCAGAACGTTTCCCTAGTGAGGAGGAGCAATACCAAATCTATCGTGAGCAGTTAGAGGCGTTCGCTCCGAAGTTGGTGACCATGCGTACGCTCGATATCGGCGGGGACAAATCTTTGCCGTATTTCCCGATAGAAGAAGCGAATCCATTCCTTGGATGGCGGGGTATTAGAGTTACTCTGGATCACCCTGAAATTTTCACCGCACAGATACACGCAATGTTGAGAGCGAGCGCTGGTCTCGATAATCTGCAAATCATGTTACCTATGATCAGCAACATCAACGAAGTTACATCCGCATTGCAACTCATTAAGAAGGAATACCGCGAACTTATTCAGGAAGGGGTAAAAGTAAAATTCCCACCTGTAGGAGTCATGATAGAGTTACCAGCGGCAGTCTATCAGACCCGCGCCCTCGCCAAGTTAGTAGACTTTATATCCGTAGGTAGCAACGATCTCACGCAGTATCTGCTGGCAGTGGATAGGAATAACCCACGTGTGGCTAACCTCTATTCCGCCTTTCACCCAGCCGTGCTAAGTGCATTGCAACAAGTAGTCAATGCGGCTCAAGCAGAAGGCAAGCATGTAAGTATTTGTGGAGAGATGGCCGGCGACCCTGGTGCTGCCATACTGTTAATGGCCATGGGCTATGATGTGCTGTCGATGAACGCCGCTTCGTTGTTAAAAGTGAAGTCTGTGCTACGTAGCATCACATTAGACGTCGCTGAAGAACTTCTAGAGAACGTGATGCGGCTTGATGATGCGCAGATGGTTCGAAGCGCGGTTGATTTGGCCTTGTATAATGCCGGTGTCGATCGGCTACTGCGATCCTCTCGGACAAACTAAACGGTAGGATCTGATTAGCTTTCAGGACTTTGCTTCGATGAACTTACTTATTTCTTTCTCATCAGTAATCTCGAAATGTTTGGGTATATACATAGAGGCCTCGCGGTGGCCGGGAGATTACTTACTAGATCTTACTTAAGTCGGAGCCATAAATGCTGCTATAGCTAGGCTGGTGGTAGCTGGAATGCATGACCCTCCAATCTATTGCCTAGCGAGTCGAAGTTCTGTTCGCTAAAACGTGTAGGCCCTTTTTGATCGACGATTAGAGCGGTAGAGCACAGAGTCCCATATTCTCTTTTTGGGTTCAGAATAAAGGCGGGAGATAATTTACGCTCTATTTCAATGCCGATTCCAGTATCCGGGAGATCCGCGTCCTGGGCTTGAGATCTGTCACTCATCATCGCGATAAGCGCATCGGTAGTCAGTCCCTCAGTGTGCTGCATCAATGCCTGCAGACGTGTCTTACCCTTATCTACTTTGGGCCAGGAGGAGTTTAATAAGCCGTTCGACAATCCATGCACCCCAGGTTCAATCTCCCACACCTTTTCTTCGTGGTTGTTTACATACAATAGAGAGTTGGTATCGCCTACGAGTAAGTTATAGCCAGCGAATTGGTCGTAACTCTGGGTTAATCGTTTACAGTATTGCTGTGGAGAATCGTCGCCTGCTAGATACTGCCGTGTCAGGTCGCCACGAGTTTGAGATCGGCGTTCGGTCTGAGACGGATCTCTTATATTGGTCACTGCGGCGAATCGCCCGCTCTGAGTAATGCCCAGCCAAGTACCTCCAGCCTGCTTGTCTCTTCCAGAGAGTATCTGTTGGCCAGATTCTTCATCTGCCCAGAGGGTGGCTTGAGCGGTTGGTCGGGCGAAAATCTCGTCTCTGTTGGCGGCTACAACCAGCGGAAAACGAGGATCCGCCTGGTACGCAAATATGATTAGGCACATCGCTGCTATGTTAACGTCTCATTGCGTGAATGGACAGAATCCGTGAGGACGCGATAGGACCATTCAGCCCTAAAATTGCCAAACTTTCTTGTCACGGGTTGAGTATAATGGCGGCTCAAGGGCCTGCGGGCATCTCAACCGACACAAGCGAATCCGACCCATGCTGACATTTCCCCAGTTCGACCCAGTAGCACTGGCCATCGGCCCAATAAGCATTCATTGGTATGGGATTATGTATATGATCGCATTCGGAGGCGCTTGGGGACTGGCGTCAATCCGCGCAAAGCAGCAACCCGGTGAATGGTCAGCAGAGCAGATATCCGACTTGGTGTTCTACGGTGCATTGGGTGCAGTTCTTGGCGGGCGCATGGGCTCTGTGTTGTTCTATAATTTCGACCGCTTCCTCTCCGATCCAATATGGCTACTGCGGGTCTGGGAAGGAGGCATGTCTTTCCATGGCGGGCTGCTCGGTGTGCTGCTGGCATTCTTCCTGTATTCGCGCAGCATCAAGAAAGAATTCTTCGAGGTTATGGACTTCATTGCACCCCTCGTTCCATTCGGCCTCGGTGCCGGCCGCTTCGGCAATTTCATCGGAGGCGAGCTCTGGGGCAGGCCCACTGATGTGGCATGGGGCATGATCTTTCCCCACGTTGATCAATTGGCGCGACACCCCTCTCAGCTCTACGAAGTGGCATTAGAGGGAATCGTATTATTTACTTTCCTCTGGTGGTTCTCGTCTAAGCCCAGACCGCGAATGGCGGTGACCGGCTTATTCGCGATCGGATATGGAAGCTTCAGGTTCTTCATTGAATTCTTCCGCGAGCCCGATTTACACCTCGGTTTCGTCGCGTTAGATTGGATGACTATGGGACAGGTGTTATCTGCTCCATTGATAGTAGCCGGTGTGATCCTATTAATACTTGCCTATATGAAGCCTCAGCCACAACTTAACTCTTTGTAGTCGCCCCTTTAACTTAATCGATAGAAGAAAAGTGTCATGCAGCAATATTTGAATCTCTGTCAGCGAATCATGAATGAAGGTGTATGGATTGAGAACGAGCGTACCGGGAAAAAGTGCCTCACCGTTATCAATGCGGATTTGGCTTATAGCGTCGGTGGAAACGCATTCCCTATCATTACCACTCGCAAGAGTTTCTGGAAGGCGGCTATCGCCGAGCTTCTTGGATATCTCAAGGGTTTGAGCAATGCCGCAGACTTTCGCGCTCTGGGCACTAAATCATGGGATGCGAATGCGAACGAGAACGCAGCATGGTTGAGTAATCCTGCGCGCAAGGGTGTCGATGACATGGGTCGAGTCTATGGCGTTCAAGGCAGAAGTTGGCAGAAGCCGGACGGAACGAGCATCGATCAGTTGAAGAAGATAGTCGAAAATCTCAAGCGAGGCGTGGACGACCGTGGCGAGATATTGACGTTCTATAACCCCGGCGAATTCGATCTAGGCTGTCTTCGTTCGTGTATGCACACTCATACGTTTTCTCTACTCGGTGACGTGCTCCATCTTACGAGCTATCAGCGCTCTTGTGATGTGCCGCTTGGGCTCAATTTCAATCAGATTCAGGTTTTTACGTTATTGGCACTAATAGCGCAGATTACTGGCAACTCAGCGGGGCTTGCCTATCACAAGATCGTCAATGCCCATATCTACGAGGATCAGCTTGAACTAATGCGCGATGTTCAGCTACAGCGGGAGCCGTTCGATCCTCCGCGGCTGCATATCAACCCGGATATAAAATCACTTGAGGATATTGAGACTTGGGTAACCTTGAAGGATTTCGAAGTCGATGGTTATGAGCACCATGATCCCATTGCCTATCCATTTTCAGTTTAGCCCTCTCGGATCTATTTATCTTTAAAGAGCACACACTATGAAACTCGCATTGATATGCGCCATGTCTGAGAATCGAGTGATCGGACGTGACAACGGTCTACCTTGGCATCTTTCTGAAGACCTGAAATATTTCAGGCGTACCACCATGGGTAACTGCATGATCATGGGGCGTAATACTTGGGAGTCTATAGGGCGCGCGTTATCTGGAAGAACCAGCATAGTCATTACTAGCAATTCAGAGTATCAGGCCGAGGGTGCCGAAGTGGTGGGATCCCTGCGGCAGGCGATTGAACGCGCCGAAGCTATATCTAAGGAGACGGGTAGCACTGAGGCCTTTGTCATCGGCGGGGCGGTGTTGTATCAGTCGGCGTTGCCTCTGGCAGATACACTGCATCTCACGCGCGTGCATGCGCAAGTCGAAGGGGATACTACTCTTCATGAATTCGACGAGTCGAATTGGAAAGAAATTTCGCGTGAGCAATATCAACACGATGAATCTAATCAGTATGACTACAGTATCTGTGTATTGCAGCGTGTAAGCTAAACCTCGAACACCCTAGCTACAATATCTTTAGTAATACCTTCGACTTACGCTGATAGTTGTAGAGTTCTTGTCGGGTTTCGGGTAGGTCGCTAAGTTCCGCCTCCAAAAATCCCTTCCCCAAAAACCAGTGTGATGCAACCGTGGTCAATACGAAAATTTTCTTGACGCCTACTGTCTTGGCCTGACTCTCAAGGCTACTCAGGAGTCGATCACCATAGCCATTCTTTTGAAAGCTACTTTCGATAGCGATGCAGGCGATCTCTGCGAAGTCTTCCCCGATAGGATAGAGCGCGGCGCAGGCAATGATGGAATCTTCTAGCTCCACGATCTTGAAGTTATCGATTTCTGTTTCTAGCAATTCACGAGAACGCTCTACCAGTGAACCGTTCTCTTCTAAGGGTCTAATAAGTTTAAGTATGCCAGCGACGTCTTCAATGGTTGCGACGCGCAAATTCTCGAAGCTATCACTGCTAATTAGCGTGCCGTTTCCTTGTCGTGTAAACAGTTCGCGTATTAGAGCGCCATTCTCCTTGAAGCTAATCAGGTGTGACCGATGAACTTTATTGGAATAGGCTCGCAGACAGGTATCGAGTGCACGACTTATGCATCGCGATTCCTCATCTAACTTGGCAAGTTTGCCCGCATAGAACCTAGCATCATCTTCACTTAGTGAAGCAACCAAGTTACCGTCATCATCTAGAACGCCAGGACATGGAACCATTAGAATCAGCTTTTCTGCTTGCAGTGCTACGGCGGCCTCTGTGGCTACTTCTTCTGCAGATAGGTTGAAGATTTCGCCAGTTAGCGAATAGCCTAGATTCGAAAGTAGTACAATATTATCTTGTTCCAACTGCTTCTGGATGGAAGTTGCGCGTATTTTTCTCACTTTTCCCGTGTATTGGTAGTCGATGCCATCGTGAATCCCAGCGGGTTTAGCTGTTACGAAATTTCCTCGACAAAGACGCACATCAGAGCCCTGCATTGGGGAGTTGCTTATGCCTATGGAGAAGAGGGCTTCGAGTTTTGCACTTTCTCCACCGACAACGCGTGTCACGGTCTCGATGCATTCTGCTTCTGTGATGCGAATATCGCGATGATAGGATGAGTCCTTACCGACGTCTTCTAGTGCGGCAGAAATCTGCGGTCTGGCGCCATGAACGAGTACTAGTTTTACGCCAAGGCTGTGCAGTAGCGTTAGGTCATAGACAACGTTGGGTAGGTTCTTGTCCGCCAACGCTTCGCCGCTCAATAGCACGACGAACACCTTTCCTCGGTGCGTATTGATATAACTTGTTGAGGCACGAAACCATTCGATCATGGCAATGCTATCTTGTTCGTTGTCCATCACTCGAATCTCTCTAGTTCTTTAGTCATAATTGCGAGTTACAGGCAATGATGACTAATCATCTTTTGCAATACATCGATGCAGGGCTCGATCATATCTATCGACATATACTCATCAGGCTGGTGGGCCTGATCGATATTGCCGGGGCCCATTATTATAGTGTCCATTCCTAATTCTTGCAGGAAAGAGCCTTCAGTTCCAAATCCTACGCTGATACCCGCGTGGCCGGTCAGCTTCTCGGCTGTTCTCAATAGGGCGCTGTTCTCATCAGCAAAGAAAGCAGGCACACCGGTAAACAAAGCTTCCAATTCAAATTGTATACCTAGTGGATCCATTAGAGTCGCGATCCTATTCCTTATCTCCGCTCGCACAGTTTCGATGTGCATGCCTGGCATCAGCCGAATATCGAATTCCAATTCACAGTGGCCACAGATTCGATTGGGATTATCGCCGCCATGTATAACACCAAAATTCAGTGTTGGGTGAGGAATGCTGAACAGATCACTGCTGTACCTGTATTTCAATTCTTCGCGGTAGGCCATTAGATCCGAAATTACCGCATGCATGGCGTCGAGCGCATTGTTACCCAGAGAGGGGTCGGAGGAATGGCCACTCTGTCCCAATAATCGAACGGAATCCATCATGATGCCCTTGTGTGCCTTTACCGGCTGCAGGCCGGTCGGCTCACCGATGATAGCGGCGCGTGCTTTAGGTCGGCCCATCTGGGCTATACTGCGTGCGCCCTGCATAGATGTCTCCTCGTCCGCCGTCGCGAGAACGATGAGAGGTTCTTTGAAGCTTTTGTCCAAAAGTGGTTTTACTGCTTCCATGATGATTGGAAAGAAGCCCTTCATGTCAGTAACGCCGAGTCCGAACAGCTTGCCATCGAGCTGAGTAACCTTGAAGGGATCGACCGACCATAATCCTTCATCCAGCGGCACGGTGTCAGTGTGACCTGCTAGCACCAGTCCGCCGGGGCCAGAGCCGAGGGTCGCGATTAGATTGAACTTAGTTGTCTTACTACCAGGGATTGGAATCAACTCGCATTCAAAACCGAGGGATTCAAATTGTTCCGCCAGGTGGTCTATCACCGGTTTATTACTCATATCGATGCTCGCATTAGCTGAACTAACGCTGGGCAGGCTTACAACATTATTGAGTTGTTCAAACAGAGATTTTGAATTAATCGACACGGAAATACTCCAGTCAAAACGTGCGAATGTTAAGAGGGGACAGAGAGTTTAGCGATCAAATCGGTCTTCGCGGCCATTATGAAATCATTAACGTGTAGACCATTAATCTTGTGCGTCCACCAGTACACAGTCACTTTTCCCGATTCAGTAAAGATGGAAGGGTGATGATTCTCGCGCTCGGCCAAAGTAGCTATCTTGTAGGTAAACGCAAATGAATCCTTGAACTCTACGAAATGAAATTCGCGAGTCAGTTTTTCTACACCTTCATGGAAACCTCGCTTCCAGCCAGGGACCTTAAGTAATAGGCCATTCGCCTCCTCATCGCTTACCAGCGGGGCGCCCATCTGACAGGCTTCGCAGTGCTTCTCGTATAAATTTTCCATGGACACCCTTAGAGAAATTCTTGTAACAAGCTATTTAGAAGTCGATATCCTTTGTCTGAGGCGGCTATACGACCATCTCGCTTCCGCAGCAGCCCGCCGGCAATCAAGTATTCTACCTTCTTTCCTATAGCGCTAAAAGGCAGCCCGGTTCTGGATTGAAACATAAGCTCGGAAAATCCATATTTACTGCGAAGGGCGTTCAATAGAAATTCAATGGCGCGCTCATTCGGCAGGATTTCGGTTCGTTTGATCTTAGACTGAATACTTTTGTTGAGGTAGTGATTCGGCTGTCTATTTTTCTGAGTTCGAACAATGGTATTTGCATGCGCAAGTGTGATCTTGCCATGGGCACCTGCTCCTATGCCGAGGTAGTCGCCAAATTCCCAGTAATTTAGGTTGTGCCGTGAATGACAGCCTTGCTTTGAGAATGCCGATACTTCATAACGGCTATAGCCAGAATTTTCGAGCAGTGCCAGCCCGGCATCCTCCAGAGAATTTAGAATTGGCTCTTCGGGCAGAGTCGGTGGGCGCGCATGGAAGACAGTATTGGGTTCGATGGTGAGTTGATACCAGGAGATGTGTAGCGGATCGAAATCAATTGCGCTCTGTAAATCGCTAAGTGCATCGCTAACACTTTGTCTAGGAAGGCCATGCATCAAATCCAAATTGAAATTATCAAAGCCAGCTTTTCTGGCAAAATCGATCGCACGCTTGGATTCATCCGCCGAATGGATGCGGCCAAGATTCTTTAACTGACGTTCATCGAAGCTTTGAACGCCGATAGATAGGCGGTTTATCCCGGCTGCGAAATAACCAGAGAATTTGTCTGCCTCTGCCGTGCCTGGGTTTGCCTCAAGGGTAATTTCACACTCACCGCTTAAAGATGCTTTCGTCTGTATATGCGATAGAATCTTTTCGAATGATTTCACTCCAAATAGACTTGGTGTGCCCCCGCCGATGAAAATGGATTGTAGCGGACGAGATTCGCAATACTCATAGTCACGATCGAAGTCCTGACAAAGAATCTTTACGTAGTCGCTCTCGGGGATGTCAGATTGTACTTCATGAGAATTGAAGTCGCAGTAAGGACATTTCTTCACACACCAGGGTATGTGGATGTAGAGACTTAGTGGTGGGAGTTCCAACATTTTAATAGCTGCGTTAGCGCTTGGCCTCGATGGCTGATGGCGTTCTTTACTGCGGCATCCAGCTTTGCAGATGCGCAGCCGTGGCTTAGTACATAGAATAGAGGATCATAGCCGAATCCGTTCTCGCCTTCCTCGCTAAACAGTATGCGCCCTTCCCAAGTGCCCTGACAAATCAGTGGCATTGGATCTTTGGCATGTCGCATATAGGCGATAACGCACTGAAACCTTGCGCTACGATCTACTTCCGCGATGCCTTCCAGCTCACGTAGTAATTTCGCGTTGTTATCAATGTCCTCCTCTGGGCCATGGGATCCAGCAAAGCGCGCCGAATAGATTCCTGGCTCTCCCTTGAGCGCATCCACCTCTATTCCACTATCATCCGCGATAGCGGGTAGGCCGGTCGCGAGGCAGGCATGGCGAGCCTTTATCAATGCATTTTCAACAAAACTGAGTCCAGTCTCGTCGGCCTCGCTCACTGAGAATTCCGATTGTGGCAATAATTGAACATCTCTGGTTTCGAGAATCGCCTGTAGTTCAACAAGCTTTCCTTTATTGCTGCTAGCCAATACCACTTTATGCATTCTTTTAGAAAACCCTTAGTCCGTGTCTTTGCTGATGTGGTAGATAGCAATCTCACCCAAGAGGTTCGGCCAGGCTTTCATGTACCAACTACCCTGATGTTCAAGATCGACTACCGTTCTAGCCAGCACCTTAATGTTCCGCTCTCTGCATAGCGCATCAAAGTCCTTCACAGTACAGAAATGAATATTCGGTGTGTTATACCAGGAGTGGGGTATAAATTTTGATACAGGCATGCGACCTCGGCTTGCGAGATACAGACGACTCTTCCAGTTGCCGAAATTCGGGAATGTCACGATGCCGTTCTTGCCGATACGTAGCATCTCATCGATTAAGTGATCTGGCTTGCTGAGAGCCTGCAGCGTCTGTGCTAATAGAACAGTATCGAAACTCCCCGATCGGAAATTGGAGAGCCCTTCATCTAAGTTCTGCTCGATGACATTCGTTCCTCTATCTAGGCAGTGTTGAATATTCGTTTTATCGATCTCCAATCCAATGCCGTGCACATTCTTGGTCGTCTGCAGGTAATGCAGCAGGCTGCCATCGCCACAACCAAGATCGAGCACTTTACTGTCCGGCTGTATCCACTGTTGAATAATTTCCAGATCAGGACGCATCGCTTTCGTTCTCCCGATGCACTCGCTGCAGATAGCCCGAGAGAGCTTCTATATAACGTGGAATAGGAAGCAAGAATGCATCGTGCCCCTGATCCGCCTCGATCTCGAGATAGCTCACTTCTCTTCCCGCCTTAAGAAGATCGGCTACTATCTCTCGCGAACGCTCCGGTGGGAATCGCCAATCCGTACTGAACGACATGAGTAGGAATTTGCAGTCGCTATTGGCAAATGCCTTCGACAGGTCGCCTTTGAAATCCACGGTGGGGTCGAAGTAGTCCAGCGCCTTCGTCATCAGCAAATAGGTATTTGCATCGAAGTTCTTGGAGAACCGTTCCCCTTGATAGTGCAGATAGCTCTCTACTTGGAAATCCACATCGAATCCAAAGCTTAGCTTTCCTGAGCGTAGGTCTCTGCCGAAATTCTCAGCCGTATCCTGTTCGAAATTTGAAACTGACTTGCCAAACTTCGCGCGCATGGCACTGTCCGACAAATAGGTGATGTGCCCGACCATACGCGCAAGCATTAAGCCCTGCTTCGGATAGGTGCCTTTGTCTAGATAGCGTCCCTCGTAAAAATCTCGGTCATTAGTGATCGAGCGCCTGGCAACTTCATTAAAGGCAATATTTTGCGCCGACAATTTAGGCGCCGCAGCTATGCAGACTGCATGACGAACTTTGTCGGGATAGCTAATCGCCCAACGCAATACTTGCATGCCTCCCAGGCTGCCGCCTACAACAGCCGCCCATTCCGAAATCTCCATCCGCTCCATCAGCCGCAGTTGACTACTCACCCAGTCGCGCACGGTGACGACAGGAAAATCAGGGCCGTAATACTTGGCGGTCTCGGGATTGATCGAGGTGGGCCCGGTGCTGCCTGCGCATCCACCAAGATTATTCAGGCTAACTACGTAGAAGAGATTGGTATCTATCGCCTTTCCCGGCCCGATACAGCTGTCCCACCAGCCTGGTTTGCTATCGCTTTCGCTATGGTAGCCGGCTGCATGATGATCGCCGCTGAGGGCATGACAGATGAGAACGGCATTCGTCTTTTCACTATTGAGTTTGCCGTAAGTCTCAACGACTAGCTCATACTCGAGCAATACTTTGCCGCTACGAAGAGTTAGAGGCTCATCGAATTTATAGACCTGAGGAGTAACGAGGCCAACTGAATCTGTAGGTATTGAGTCTGGCATTGCAAATGATTTGGGGCTCTTCCCAGTTCTTTTATCTGAATTTTTCCTAACTAGCTGTTAACTAACTCTGTACTAGGCTCTCTCAGGAAAGCGTATCCTTGGGTATTTCGAGCCTAGGGCGAATAGACAGGGGCTTCTTGATGCACAGTCTTTTATGTCGTCCCGCCAGTCCGCTTACTATAGCAATAGCAGTCTGTTTGGTATGAAATAGTTTCGCTAAAAATCGAATTAGTTGTTTGTTTGCTTTTCCATCAATTGGTTCGGAGGAGATTCGAATTTTCAGATGTTCGCTCACCGGCCCAACTATTCGATCTTAATTGGCCTTGGGCTGGACACTGCAGTTCAAGTATAAGGCTTTTTTCTCCCAGCGATAGTGCATAGCAAGAACACTTAGTGATATCTAAACCCAGGTTAAGTCTGAGGGCCATCTAAATTCCGATTATAACCATCGCATGCTGTTGATTGATGCCGAAGGTAGTTAGGATAAAATTTTGAATTATCTGTATAGCTATGAAAATAAAGATGGGTGAAAAATCTAGGCCGCCCATAGAAGGAATGATTTTCCGCACCGGCGCCATAATAGGTTCAGTCAGCTGCCAAACTAGTAGCAATAGTGGATGAGGGTTCGTGCTGCCCGAAAACATCATAACAAATGACATTATGATTGACGCCAAAATCGCGTAGTAATAGATGTTAACGATAAATAAGACGACACCTACGAATGCCCAAGTAATAATAAACCCAGCGCCAGGGATGGTGCCACCATAGAGAATAATTAGCACACAGATCGCGACAACCTCTATGGCAAAAGCCAATACGAGCGAAGAAAAATCTATGCCCTTGTAGCCTGGGATAACCGACCGAAGAACTCGAACCATCGGATCAGTGATTTTTATTACGGCCTGCGAAACGGGATTATAGAAATCGGCCTTAGCGACTTGTAGTAAGAATCGAAGCAGCACGGCTAAAAGATAGATCCCAGTAAGTGTGCTAAAAACTAATGCTGCAGAGCTGCCCATAATGTCACTATCCTAATATTGTAAACTTATCCAAAATAAGTAAAGGAACAGCTGTTCCATATAAAATCTGCGACTAGCTGATGCTACGTGCTATCGGTTTCTTCAGCCAGTTCTACAGACCGGGTTCTAGCCGCCTGCAGGGCTTTGGCAACCAAGCCTCGAAGATCGCCTTCCTCAAATTGTAAGATTGCTTGTTCAGTTGTACCGCCGGGAGAGGTGACGTTGCGCCGCAACGTGGCAATGTCATCTTCGCTGTATTGCGCGAGCGCAGCTGCGCCAGCCGCTGTATGATAGGTGAGTGCTCGTGCCAAATTTTCGCTCAGTCCCATCTCCTTCGCGGTTGCCTGCATCGCTTCCATAAACAGGAAAAAGTAGGCGGGCCCGCTACCAGAAATTGCCGTAACAATGTCGATGTCTGAATCGGCATCAACCCAAGTGGCGAAGCCCACAGTACTAATAACTTCCTGAGCGAGTTGCTTTTGTTCTTCGGTAACCTTGGCGTTCGCAAATAGTCCACTTGCGCCCATGCCGACGAGAGCAGGTGTATTAGGCATACAGCGAACGATAGCTGCAGAATCACCAAACCAACTTTCTAAGTGAGCAGTGGTAATGCCTGCGGCTATCGATACCAGTAGCACCTTGCGATCGCTTAGATCCGCCGCCAATGCCTTACAGGCATCTCTCATCACCTGTGGCTTAACGGCTAGCACGATCACATTGGCGTTACTTGCTATGTTTGTATTACTACCTGTCTGTATCTTGCAGTCCTGGGCTAGTAACTGAAGCTTGCTATCGTCCAGATCACTGGCCCAGATATTCTCAGGCTTAGTGCCTTTGGCGATAAGACCGCGAATGAGGCCATTGGCCATATTTCCGGCGCCAATAAAACCAATTTTAGTACTTTTCAAAATTTCTCCCTGGCCTGCTCCGAATGCTATTGCTGCTTAGGAAGTGGCCGTAGATCGTCTGGTATTCTAACGTATTTACTCGACTCTGAAAAATACATCTCGATATCAATTTCAAGCCCTTCGCTCCAACTGCTACTAAAGGTTCGACAAGAAAACAGCCGCTTCAAGCATTTTTCTGGTCTACTGCCTTGCACAGGGATGTGCAGCGATTGCCCGTTAAGGGCAATGCGAGTGCGCCAAAAGCGAGTGAAATGACACTTTTACGCCAGTTTTTGGCACACGAGATACCGAAAAACTCATGAATGACTTTTTCGGTACAAATTATTTAGAGAAGGCTAGATAACTAGTTTGCTTGGCTCTGAACGCGGCGAAGGATGCTTAGCTAGCTGCGAGGACCGAATATGCCAGTACCGATTCTAATGAGCGTTGAGCCTTCAGCAATAGCCGCCTCAAAATCATTGCTCATACCCATCGATAGCGTGTCGAACTGTGCATAGCAGGGCTTGAGTCGAGAGTATTCTTTCGCCAATGCTCGAAAAGCTATTCGCTGCGAGTCAGAATCAGGCTCAGCTGCTGGGATCGCCATCAGGCCGCGTAACTGTAGATTCGGCAGCGCCTGTATACTGTCACAGAGGGCCTCGGCTTCGCCTATTTCTACGCCGGATTTGCTCGTCTCTTGAGAGAGCTTTACTTGTACGCAGACATTTAGCTTCGCTGCAGAGGGTTCTCGCTGATCGCTGAGACGTCGTGCAATCTTTAAGCGATCAATGCTGTGCACCCATTGGAAATTCTCGGCTATAGCTTTGGTTTTATTTGCCTGGACAGGCCCTATGAAATGCCAGTTCACGCGTATTGAAGACAAATGCTGGATCTTATCCAGCGCTTCTTGCAGATAATTTTCGCCGAAGTCCTCAATGCCGGCCTTATTGGCCGCAATAATGCTCTCTACCGAGTGCCGCTTGCTGACGGCCAGCAACTTCACGCTCGCTGCGCTGCGCTCATATTGGCGTTCAAACCGTTGTAATCGATCGCTTAGCCGCTCAATATTATCTGCTATGGTGGTCACGTTTTGATTCGAATTATGCGCTAGCTAGGTATCTGATATTCAATACAGGATATGCACTATAGGCGAGCTTGTGATTATTGGCTAGTGGTATCAGGGCTCCGCATCGCTTATGAAAAGGCTGACGCAAGCGACTGGGGTTAGAAGTTAATTCTCGCGCACCTCTGAACAGTAGAAAAACTATAAAAAGCGGTAAGGAAGGCGCTTTGGGTTTACACATCACAGCTGGCATGCCACCACTTATTCGTGTTGATGGCGATATCCGTCGGATCAATGTGTCGGAAGTGGGTCACAAAGAATTTTACACGCTCATTTATGAAATCATGAGTGATAAGCAGCGGAAAGATTACGAAGAGTTTCTGGAAACCGACTTTTCGATTGAAATTCCAACCTTGTCCGCTTTCGTGCAAATGCCTTTATGCAGAATCGTGGTTCCGCTGCAGTTTTTCGTACTATCCCCTCTAAGGTTTTGACCATGGAGCGGTTAGGCATGGGTGAAATCTTCAGGAAGATTTCCGATGTGCCTCGAGGATTAGTAGTATTAACCGGGCCAATATTCCGCAAACTTTGTTGAAGAAGCCGGGCGGCGGTCGAGTTGCCGCACATGAAATCATTATAGG
>JAPKAI010000143.1 GCA_028825335.1 Gammaproteobacteria bacterium
TGTTGTCAGCACTTCAAGCGTCTTTGAGTGTCGTGGATCAGTGTTTATTTTATTTTGGTGAAAGAGAAATTCACTTTGCTCGATCTTTTAACTAGTACACGCATTTAGAAGTCTAACTGGGAATGTAGCCGCCTAACCGCACAGGAACGCTCATGAAGTTAAATCTTGAACAAAATATGAAACTCAAACTCATCTCAATGCTGGCTCTTGCCGGACTGCTGTCCGCCTGCATGTCGCCGTCACTACAGCTCGGGCCGGATGCGAGCGCCTAGTCTGACTATCTTTCCTGGTACAAGGTAACACCCCAAGCAGAGAGCGGTGATCCCGCTGGCTTCCTCGGCAACGTGCGCGATGGACGTACTGCCTTTCGGCAGATTTATCTGAACTTCCTAGGCGCTGTTAACCAAGATATAAAGGGCTTGCCCTATCCTGAGGGAACGATTTTGGCGAAGGAAAGCTTTAACAACGAGGCAGCGTTGGATGCAAGACGCAGTCCCGATCTGACTCTGATGGTTAATTTAGCCAGCGGCCAATCACCCGAGACTGGCGATTGGGAATACGTGATGGGTGCTGATGGCACTAGACGTGGTACCGGCGACTCAGGCCTCGGTACGTTATGCCGTGACTGCCACCTATTTGCTGCAGCATACGACTATAACTTCATCAATTCGGCGTTCTACGAAAGAAATCAATAGCTCGAAAGATGCAGTAAGAGCATAAGGAGCGACTACTTAGAGTAGTGGCGCCTTTTTTGTGAGATTTTAGAACAAAACTTTTGTTTGAATAGAGTAAGACCTATACTGCGCGCACACTTTAGGAGCGCTAGCATTTCTTCCCCCTCTTTAGACTCTACTTTCGCCAAACCCAGCGCCTTCGCTGTATTTTCAATAGCTCAATTTCGCTGGTTGTTTCTTGGCAACGCGGCCTTCTTCTTTGCCATGCAGGGACAGATGCTCACCCGCACCATCATCGCCTGGGATCTCACCGGCGAGGCGACGTCGCTCGCCTATATTAATTTAGTGGTAGCAATACCGATGATCTTCGCCTCTCTATTGGGGGGGGCGATCACCGATAGGGTAGAGCGCAGGCAACTCGTTATCATCGGCCAGAGTCTGATTATGGCCAACGAGATATTTATTCTCACCATGCTACTCACCGGGCGTCTGGAATTCTGGCATATGTTGTGTACCGCCTTCGTCGCTGGCTGCGCCTTCCCATTCATCATGCCTGCTCGCATGGCGATCACGGCGACAGTAGTCGGACCGGAAAAACTACAGAGCGGTATGGCGTTTTCCAGTGGTGTGATGAATCTTAGTCGCGTCATCGGGCCGGCGATTATGGGTGTCGTTGTAGCCCAATACTCGGCGACAGCTGCCTATATGCTTTCCGTTGTGCTGTATGCCACCGCCATTCTTTGCATGCTCGGCGTAAAACGAAGCCGATCCAATCCCACCGACAAGCCGAAAGAGAAACTGCTGGCGGATATCAGTGAAGGCTTTAGTTATGTGCGCAGCAATCGGCCAATACTACTTTGTCTCGTATTCGGTTTAGTGCCGATGCTGTTAGCCATGCCTTTTCAGAGCATTCTAGTGATGTTGGCAGAGCAGCAGTGGGGCGTTGGCGAGAGCGGTGTCGGCACCCTAATGGCAGTAGGCGGAGTAGGAGGTGTGCTGGGTTCGATCTGGATTCTACGCCGCGGCGACAATGCCTCGCGCCTTAAACTGATGATGGGCAGTACGGCAGCCTTCGGCGTGTTTCTGGCGATATTCGTTGAGATAAACAGTTTTTATCTGGCCCTGATTCCGCTATTGCTAGCCAATATGTGTGTCAGCGCGAGTCAGACAATTAACAATGCCGCGGTGCAGATTCTCGTGGATGACAGCGTAAGAGGGCGGATGAGTAGCTTCATGATGCTGTCTTTCGCGCTTACGCCAATCGGTGTATTCCCGTTAGCGATTGCGGCGGATAGTATCGGCGCAGCGAATGCGTTATTCGGCGCATGCATGCTGCTAATCGTGATAGTAGTAGGCTTCTATTTTCTGAGTCCGACGCTGAGAAACTTGGATGCGAATATAAAAATGGCTATGGCGAAGGCGATAGAGAAGAAGGCAGGGGCGTCAGAGAAGGTAGAAAGCTAAAGTCAGTTTTCGTTGTTTTTATCTTCGTCTAGAATTTTAGTGATGCCATGACCGATGCTGCGAGTGGATATACTCACTTTAATCAGAAACAAGATTAGGCCCATGATCAACAACAACATGGCGCCGAGAAAAACACCACTATCGCCACTGCCAATTGAATGACGCTAGCGAGTGCTGCTATTTCTGTGAGTTCTTCCTTGATAGGCAGTTAGTACTTCTATTGGTTGAGCTTAATCCTTAGCGGCTTTCGCATCCATGTCTTTCCAATGGCATACGCCATTGCCCGGTGTGCGAGTAACACTAATCCACAGCTCGGCAGCTCCTATGTTTATCACTCCAGCCATCCAGAATGTCGTGCCGAACAGCACTGCGATATCGATCTCCGTTGCCGCCATCAATGTGGTCAGCATTAAGCGCTCGGTAGCGATCGCCAACATTAGAGCAAATGCACGAATCATCCATTCACGGTGCTGACCGAAATTGCGCTGCTTAATACGCACGATCGCCATCACTAAGCAGAGCAACACAAAGAAAGATAAAAAGGCGGTGGCCATAGACTCATTAAAGCCCTGATCACCAACACCCATGAAAGGATCGAATACACCGATAGCAATACCGGAAAATGCACCGATGGTGCCGCATAGCACAAAGACTCGCCCGCTGATTCGATGCAAATTGATGTGCTTCTTACGCACGTCACGCATGAACTGCAACGGCCCAAGCACCATAACAAAAAAGCCAGGCCCCAGATGCAGAACAGTAGCTATGGCATTGGTGTAATAGCGAATATCGAAGGCATTGAATACCTCTTCTGGATTTGCGATAGGCTCAGAAAACGCCCTAATCATGAAGCCTGTCCGCCCAAAGATAGCTGTTAGACCAGTAATAACCAGAATTGCGACCAGTATCCAGCCAATGACTTCCAAGACCTTACGAATTGCCGGCATAGGCGCCGCCGAGAAGTCCATGCCACCCTGGGTCTGATTAGGAGTAGCCTCACCTGCAGTTAGATCTAACATGCAATCCCCCGATTACTTTTGGTAATATTCGATAGGAGAAAAGCATATAGGAGGTAGGGGGCTAAAGCTATTTGTGTCGGGCCTTGGGGAGATTGTAGCAATGCAGTGACCCAACTAAACTAAGTGTATATAATTCCTTTTCCACGCGCCCATAGCTCAGCTGGATAGAGTAACTGGCTTCGAACCAGTTGGTCGGGAGTTCGAATCTCTCTGGGCGCACCAAATTAAAACGCTAACTTCTTGAAAGGTCTATGAAAACTCATAGTCTTTGGAGGAAGTGGTGTACAAACAGTTGACCAATGTAGAGAGTCTAACTTTTACTTATAAGAAAGGTAGGGTCTTTTACTACTCTCGCAGAGTCCAATCAACAGTGAGCTGCCAAAAAGAGGTGATCCTATGCATAAGCTTAATTTAATATACAGACTACTTACCCTTGTCTTGTTTTTGCTTTTAGGGACAAGCACTGCATTTTCACAAGTAGGAAATACTAGTGTTCCGCCATTGGGTGCTCCGAGAATACCTCGGGTAGAAAAACCTTGGACTGATGCTCAGCGTGAAATCCTTGAGCCGCGAGAGCGCAATGGTCAGGTTTTGGGTGTCTGGTCTACCTGCGCTCAAGCGCCGGCCCTTTGCAATGCCTGGTTGGAATTCACCGACTACCTGTTGCAAGATTCATCCTTGCCTACTCGAGATCGCGAGCTTCTTATTTTACGAATCGGATACTTGAATGGTGGTTCCTATGAATGGGCTGCCCATCGTGGCCTTGCAATAAGTGTTGGAATTTCAGAGGAAGAATTGGTCCGAATCACGGAGGGGCCGGATGCATCAGGTTGGAGTGACTGGGACTCCGCCTTGCTCCGAGCAGCCGATGAGTTACATATTAACGCTTTGGTTTCAGATTCCACCTGGAGCGCAATGGCTGCACGTTATGATCAGCGCCAGCTTATGGAGGCGGTATTCACAGTGGGCCAATACAACCTGGTCGCAATGTATCTCAACAGTTTAGGCGTTCAGTTTGAAGAAGGTTTCCAAGGTTTTGCCATACC
>JAPKAI010000051.1 GCA_028825335.1 Gammaproteobacteria bacterium
CATGGTCATAGGCATAAGGAGGCATTTCCCGATTTGCCACCTTCATCTGAATCAATGGAGCCCAGGGGCGTACTTGTTCATAGCTGCTCAACTCCATGGGTCCAATGCCGCCTTCACGGTGGCACACCACACAATTCTCGTTAATGATACGGGCTACGTGGCCAGAATAAGTCACGGGATCTGCGTCATTCGCCGTGTCTGCAGCAATCGTTGTCTGTGCCTGAAGCCCAAAAAAAGTGACAACGGCAATGCGTGCTCCAAGATGTGGTAATTCGTTCCATTTCTTCAAAATACTCATTAGCCTCTCCTAGTTATTTGGGTAAGTTAGAAAACTACAAAACTGAGAGACGCCAATTCACAGTTGGTCAATTGCATCGAGGCGATGCCGGTTTCACGGTGGCTGACCACGTATTTTCCTTCTAAAATTGCTACGGCGCAGCCATTGCAAGCGACATCGAGCTGCTCAGCAGCCAACATGGCCCTGCTGAGAAATCACTGAGCCAGCGTCAGGCCGACAATCATTGACGAGCGCTGGGTCGACAGACAGGGGAACAATCCAAGGCGCTATAACATATATAACGCTTGGACCTTAATGTTTCTGAAGACATTTGTCCAACGACCTGAAGGCAAAAGCGATTTCAGACTTTGAGGGTGACAAGCAGGAGTTTAGTGGTCACAAATCAAGGCTTCAAATGGAGAAGTACAACAGGACCGCAGACAAGGTTACAGTGATCGATTTCGGGTCTGTAAAATGATGTTAGCATTTCACGATTTTGAGCTTTAACAAAAGACCCTAACTCATTGATTTAATTGGGGTGACTGACGGGGTTCGAACCCGCGACCACCGGAGTCACAGTCCAGGGCTCTACCAGCTGAGCTACAGTCACCATTGATCGCTAAACTGCGGTGATTCAGGAAATCTTGTGAATCCGCACTATTGATCCACATTGAGTGAACCAATGAAATTGGTCGGGGTAGAGAGATTTGAACTCCCGACATCTTGCTCCCAAAGCAAGCGCGCTACCAGACTGCGCTATACCCCGATAATGGGTCTTGATCCTCTCGAGAACTCTTCGTTTTCGAGAGGACGGAATAATACTCACGTCAATGAGGTCAGTCAATGCTTGATTCCATTGGTTTTCAGCTAAAGACACGATGCCTCGGGCGCTTCAGACAAAGCAAAACAAGTTAGCTAGCGTTCGACCCTCCAGCCACTGCCATCGGCGCCGTCTTCTACGACAACTTTCATCGCCGCTAACTGATCACGTATTTCATCGGCTCGCGCCCAATCCTTATCTGCGCGGGCCTGTTTTCGCGCCGCTATCAGCTGATCTATCTCCTGTTCATCCACTTCAACAGCAATATTGCTGCGCAGGAATTCCTCAGGAGTGCTCTGTAGAATACCTAGCAGATTAGCAAGCCGCACCAGCAAGGCGCCAAGTTGATTAGCAAGCCCAGTGTCAGTTTCCTTACTCTTATTTATCTCCTTTACCATCTCGAAAAGAACACTAAAGGCTTCCGGCGTGTTGAAGTCATCGTCCATCGCCGCGCAGAATGCCTTTTCGAAGCGACTATTGGTTAGCGACTTCGCACTCACGATATCTAATCCCTTCAAGCAATTATAGAAACGCTCCAATACGCTGGTGGACTGCTGCAGACTCTGCTCAGAGTAATTGATCGGGCTACGATAGTGACTCGCGATTAATAGATGGCGCACGACCTCGGCATCGTAGACTTCCAATATTTCCCTTACGGTGAAGAAATTATTCAGCGACTTTGACATCTTCTCGTTGTCGACTCGTAGCGGACCATTGTGCATCCACACATTCGCGAATCGCTTACCGGTCGCCGCTTCTGATTGCGCAACTTCGTTCTCATGATGAGGAAACAGCAAATCCGATCCGCCGCCATGAATATCGAAGTTGTCTCCGAGACAGCAACTCGACATAGCAGAACATTCAATATGCCAGCCAGGTCTGCCATAGCCCCAGGGAGAATCCCAGCCAACACCATCATCTGCTGATGACTTCCATAACACAAAGTCTCTGGGATCTTTTTTAAGCTCGCCCACTTCCACACGCGCACCATCCAAGAGCTCATCCATCTTCATTTTGGATAGCTTTCCATAGCCTGGAAAGTTCATGACCGAGAAATAGACATCGCCGTTGTCGGCCCTATAAGCCATGTCTTTCTCTATGAGCACCTTTATCATGTCTACAATTTCAGTAATATGTCCTGTCGCCCGCGGCTCAACGTCTGGCGAAAGCACGGCTAACGCCGCCTCATCTTCATGCATGGCATCGATGAATCGATCGGTAAGATCTGAAAACAATTCGCCGTTCTCGCTAGCGCGATTTAGAATTTTGTCATCGATGTCTGTAATATTTCGTACATAATTCACTTCAAAGCCGCTTGCACGTAGGTAGCGAGTGATGACATCAAATGCCACCATCATTCGTGCATGACCGAGATGGAGGTAATCGTAGGTCGTTATTCCACAAACATAAATGCCGATCTTACCTTCATTGATTGGCTTAAATTCTTCTTTAGTTTGCGTAAGGCTGTTGTAAATATTTAACACGGGATACTCTCTACTTTTTTAAGGCTTCTCGCCTACCATGAATCGCGCAGGGTTATGGTTCGATTAAAAATTAGCTTGTTTTCAGATGAATCTTTCTCGTCGAGACAGTAATAGCCTTCTCTTTCGAATTGATAACTCGATGATGCGCCCTCTTCCGCTATTGATGGCTCCGCGATACAAGAAGTTATCTCTACCAATGAATCTTCGTTCAGGCATTCACGAAAGTCTTTAATGTCTTTGCTTTCCGGGTTTTCAACATTGAACAGCCGATCATACAACCGCACGCTCAAAGTTATTCCCTTAGCTTCGGATACCCAGTGGATTACGCCTTTTACTTTGCGCCCTTCGGGCTTCTTACCTAGCGTATCCAGATCGACGCGGCAATGTAGCTCGATGAGTTTTCCAGCTTCATCCTTGATTACATCAATACATTTGATCACATAGGCACCGCGCAAGCGTACTTCTCCACCTGCAATCAGGCGCTTGAAACCCTGCACAGGCACCTCTTGGAAATCCGAGGCATCTATCACGATTCGCTTCGTTAGAGGAACGCTGCGACGGCCCATTTCATCAACCTTCGGATGATTCGCCATACTAAGTATCTCGAGATGCTCATCCGGCAGATTCGTCAGCACAACGGTGACTGGATTCAGCACGCACATCGCCCGAGGACTATTCTTGTCCAGATCATCTCGAATCGCGTGCTCCAACATCCCGAGATCGACAATGCTGTCGTTACGCGCCACTCCAACGCTCTCGCAAAAGTTTCGGATGGCGGTGGCCGTAAAGCCTCTTCTACGCAGTCCAGCCAGGGTCGGCATACGTGGATCATCCCAACCTTCCACTACATTCGTCTCTACCATTTCCTTGAGCTTACGCTTGCCCACGATGGTGTAATTTAGCTTCAGTTTCGCGAATTCGGTCTGCTGGGGCAGCACATAGTCATTATCCGTGCTGGCTAGGTCGCTAGCTGCAGCTATAGATGCAATATCAAGACTATTCAATATCCAGTCATACAGAGGACGATGGCCCTCAAATTCGAGCGTACACAGCGAATGAGTAATGCCTTCGATTGCATCTGATATACAGTGCGTATAGTCGTAAGTGGGGTAGATACACCACTGCGAGCCAGTCTGATGATGCTCTATGTGCCTAATGCGGTACAAAACAGGATCACGCATATTGACATTCGGCGATGCCATATCAATTTTTGCACGCAGACTGCAGGCTCCATCGGCAAACTCGCCAGCTCGCATGCGCTCAAATAGGTCCCGGTTTTCTTCTATCGACCGATCCCGGTGCGGGCTGTTCCGGCCGGGTTCTGTCAATGAGCCGCGATACTCACGCATCTCATTTGCACCGAGATCGCAGACGTATGCCTTGCCCGACTCAATGAGCTGCAGCGCGAACGCGTACAATTGCTCAAAATAATTTGAAGAGTAGCGCACATCGCCATTCCACTGAAAGCCTAACCAAGAAATGCTTTCCTTGATAGCATCGACATACTCCTGACTCTCCTTCTCCGGGTTTGTGTCATCGAAGCGAAGATTACACAGGCCCGAGTTTTCTGCGGCCACCCCAAAGTTGAGGCAAATAGACTTGGCATGGCCGATATGCAGATAACCATTCGGCTCTGGAGGAAATCGAGTATGCACGCGCCCGCAATGCTTTTCCTCCTTAAGATCATGAGCAATCTTGCTACGGATGAAATTGGACGAAGTGCTACTATCGACAGCCCCATCAAGAGTGGTGCTAGCGTTTTTTTGATCTGTCATCGCGAGGGTTCTTCTATCTCTGCTGGTATTGCACTTCAATCTGAAACTGAGACTGTCGTGACGCGCGTAAAACGCTTATTATAGCGGCTTCTGCATTGCCATAACAAAAAGTTTCATTGGCAAGTAGCACACGGGGTTTAAACGACTCGTTTAATCACCTAGTTTTCCGTATCTGGCTTACTCAATCTTGCGTATTTATGAGCGAGACTTAGAAGCAAGGCTTAAGCTTCACTAAATAGGTAGTAGACATGATCATAATAAAGACCAACTACGGCGCAATTACCGTAGAGCTCGACTTCGACAAGGCGCCAATCTCGGCCGAAAATTTCGTGAAGTATGCCAAATCCGGATTCTACGATGGCACCATCTTTCACCGTGTTATCAGCGACTTCATGATTCAGGGCGGTGGTTTCGAGTCCGGTCTTACACAGAAAGACAATGGAACACCCATCGAGAACGAGGCCGACAACGGTCTAAAGAACCTAATCGGCACCTTGGCGATGGCGAGAACGGCAGTTCCTCACTCGGCCACATCACAGTTCTTTATCAATGTAGGCGACAATCACTTCCTGAATCACACTAGCAAGAACGATCAAGGCTGGGGTTATGCAGTTTTTGGCAAAGTGACAGACGGCATGGACGTGGTTAACAAGCTTAAGGAATGCGAGACGTCATCCCAAGATGGCCATCAAGATGTCCCGGTTAACGAGATAATCATCGAATCAGTCGAAGTCACTGAAGAAGACTAGCCTTGTCTAGCAGAATCCTGCTCATCTCCGATCTGCACCTGGAACATGGTAGACCAGATATCGCCGCAGCGTTGTTTGCGTTTCTCGAGAAAAACGCGGCGAGCTGCGGCGCTCTATATATCCTGGGTGACTTATTCGAGGTCTGGATTGGCGATGACGATGCGAGCGAACTTAGCACGGCCGTAGCGAATGCACTGAAGAGCTTTAACAAAGCTGGAACAGACATATTCATACTACACGGTAATCGTGATTTCTTGCTCGGAGATAGCTATGCAGCGAGCTGCGGCGCTACGCTAATCGATGATTCTACTGTTATCGATACGCCCATTGGTCCCGCCTTAGTGCTACATGGTGATGATCTGTGCTCGGACGATGTTGAATACATAAAATTCCGCAATACGGTGCGCAAAAAATCATGGCAGCAGGATTTCCTCAGCAAAAACCTCGCTGAGCGCCGCGCATTCGCCGATCAGGCTAGGCAGCAGAGCCAGCAGGCAACCTCGACTAAAAAGAACGCGATTATGGACGTAAATGCCACCTCAGTTGAGCAGCGCCTGCGCGAGACACAGCAGAGATTAATGATTCATGGCCACACCCACCGACCGCAGGTTCATGAATTAAAGCTAGGCGAGGAAAAGGCACAAAGGGTTGTGCTAGGAGATTGGGACACCCATGGCTGGTTTGCCGAGATAGATGAAAAGGGACTGCGGCTCGAGAAGTTTCCTCTATAGCCATAGCGCTATGAGCGGCTTTTGTGACCTAATTCCGCGGGCGCAAAATAGCGTGCGTGATGCGCCTCACTCAGTAACAGCAGATCATTCTCTATAATCTCGCACAACTGAGGCAAGGGCATGCCTGCGTAGTTACCCAACGCGTAGACGCCGTATTCCTCTAGACTCTCCATACGCCCGTGCGCCTTCTTCAGCAGATTGTGCAGCCAACAATAGGGCGGGAGCGTTTCATCGTAGGGAATATGAAAGCGATCCAAACCTGCCTTAAGATTCGGCACCGAAAATATGCGTAGCTTATTCTCTAGAATCTGCGTATTGAGCCTCTCAATTCTACTCAAAACCGCCGACTTCGCCTCATCGTCGTAGCTATTCCAATCGATCACCTCGAAAGCGTAACGCTTGCAGCCACGGCACACCGCATCTCCTACAGAGGTAGTAGAGCAAATGCCGAGGCAAGGTGTTTTGATAGCGGCCATGGTGTTATCGCGATTGCTGTGTGTTAGCCAGAACTAGGGGCAGAGACTTTAACAAAATTTGCTCAATTGTAAACTGTCTGCAACATTACTGCGCGCACAAACTGCGCTTGGCAAGAGAATTCAAATTTCATGAAAGGCATTGCAAATGCTATTAGCTAGGGCCAGCACCAACTGGATTTTTGCCTGATTTTACAGTAGACTACGTGTACATTTTAGGCTCCTACCCAGCTTTGAATCTAGATGATTTGCGACACTCATTAGCAACTCTCGATACAAGGAATCTCAGGCTATAGGCAGACCGGCCCAATTCATTTGCAAGATAAAACCCCTGTTAAGTGATTCTTTTTAATCACTTCGATCACACTACAACGCCGATCGATTTATTTCACTGACAGCTCTGAATCGAAGAGGATAAAATTTTGTTAGAAGCTTACAGAGAACACGTTGCCGAACGCGCAGAGCAAGGTATAGTCCCGAAGCCTTTATCTGCCGAACAAGTTGCAGGCCTTGTAGAGTTATTGAAATCGCCACCAGCCGGCGAAGAAGAATTCCTCATGGATCTACTCTCCAACCGCGTACCAGCGGGCGTCGATGAAGCTGCCTATGTTAAGGCTGGCTTCCTATCAGCGGTTGCGAAAGGCGAAACCAAATCACCGCTTATCGATCAACGACTAGCCGTCAAATTACTCGGCACAATGCTGGGCGGATACAACATCTCTACCCTTGTTGAGCTGCTTGATTCAGACACTCTGGCCGCCGCTGCTGCCGATGAACTGTGTCACACCCTACTGATGTTCGATGCCTTCCATGACGTCGCGGAGAAAGCTACGGCCGGCAATATTGAGGCGAAACGCGTACTACAGTCTTGGGCGGATGCGCAGTGGTTTACCAACAAGCCTGCACTCTCGAACAAAATTACGGCTGCCGTCTATAAGATTCCCGGAGAAACAAATACGGACGACCTTTCGCCCGCACAGGATGCCTGGTCCCGCCCAGATATCCCTCTGCACGCGCAGGCAATGTATAAGAACCCAAGAGACGGCGTGACCAATGCCGAAGAACAGATCAAGGAGCTAGAGCTGACTGGCCACCCAGTTGCATTAGTTGGCGATGTAATGGGCACTGGCTCATCACGCAAATCAGCTACGAACTCTGTGCTATGGCACATCGGCGACGACATGCCCTACATCCCTAATAAGAGAGATGGCGGAATTTGCATAGGCGGCAACATCGCACCGATTTTCTACAACACGATGGAAGATGCCGGCGCCCTGCCAATTGAAACAGTAGTCGACAATATGAATACCGGTGACATCATCGATATCGACGTCTACACGGGCCGCATTACAAATCATGAAAGCGGCGAGCTAATTTCAGAATTCGAATTGAAGACAGAAGTTCTGCTCGACGAAGTT
The DNA here is from genome assembly GCA_028825335.1 of Gammaproteobacteria bacterium. Classification (GTDB taxonomy): domain Bacteria; phylum Pseudomonadota; class Gammaproteobacteria; order Pseudomonadales; family Pseudohongiellaceae; genus UBA9145. Next base: position 7,728 of record JAPKAI010000051.1, read on the forward strand.
CGAGCCGGCGGTCGCATTCCATTGATTATTGGACGCGGACTGACGCAACGAGCTCGCGAAGAACTGAATTTGGAGCCTTCTAGCGTATTCCGAATCCCAGTTACTGCAGCAGAGTCTGACAACGGCTTCACGCTCGCTCAGAAGATGGTTGGCAAGGCATGTGGTGTCGAAGGTGTTCGCCCAGGCAGTTACTGCGAACCGAAGATGACCACTGTAGGCAGTCAAGATACAACTGGCCCCATGACCCGCGATGAGTTGAAAGACCTCGCCTGCCTCGGCTTCTCTGCGGATCTTGTTATGCAGTCCTTCTGTCATACAGCGGCCTATCCCAAGCCAGTCGACATTGATACACAACACACGCTTCCAGATTTCATCCAGACACGCGGCGGTGTCTCGCTACGCGCAGGCGATGGCATCATCCACTCTTGGCTAAACCGCATGTTGCTGCCGGATACGGTAGGCACCGGAGGCGATTCTCATACACGCTTCCCTATCGGCATCTCATTCCCAGCAGGTTCTGGTCTTGTTGCCTTCGCAGCGGCGACCGGTGTTATGCCTCTGGATATGCCTGAATCTGTGTTAGTTCGCTTCAAGGGAAAAATGCAGCCCGGTATTACTCTGCGCGATCTCGTCAACTCGATTCCTTATGCGGCGCTACGCAGCGGCGATCTCACTTTGGAAAAGAAAGGCAAGAAGAATATTTTCTCCGGACGCATTCTCGAGATCGAAGGTCTACCTGACCTCAAGATCGAGCAGGCTTTTGAGCTTTCCGATGCCTCCGCAGAACGTTCGGCCGGCGGCTGCAGCGTTCGTCTAAATAAAGAGCCTATCATCGAATACTTCAAGTCAAACATCACGCTGCTGCGTTGGATGATCGACAATGGGTATCAGGATGCGCGCACTCTAGAGCGACGTGCACAAGCTATGGAAGCATGGCTAGAGAATCCAGAACTACTCGAGCCGGATGCAGATGCTGAATACTACAAAGTAATCGAGATCGATCTTAACGAGATTACTGAGCCATTGCTTGCTTGCCCGAATGACCCAGACGACGTGAGGACCCTCTCTGACGTGCAAGGCACGCTGATCGACGAGGTCTTCATCGGCTCTTGCATGACTAACATCGGTCACTTCCGCGCGGCTGCCGAGGTCTTAAAGCAGGCAGATGGCGGCCTTCCTGCGAAGCTTTGGATAGCGCCGCCAACGAAGATGGATGAGCATCAGCTAAGCGAAGAAGGCATCTACAATATCTTCGGTGTATCGGGCGCAAGGACCGAGATGCCAGGCTGCTCACTATGCATGGGCAACCAGGCACGAGTCGCGCCAAACTCTACTGTGGTATCTACCTCTACGCGGAATTTTCCCAACCGGCTCGGTCAGGGAGCGAATGTTTATCTCTCATCCTCAGAGTTGGCGGCGGTCTGTGCGGCGCTTGGTAAAATCCCAACTATGGATGAATACATGAGCTACATGGGCAACATCAACACCATGGCTGATAGCATCTATCGTTATATGAACTTCAACGAGATTGCGGACTTTATGGAAGCGGCAGATCGGGCGAAAAATATTCCCGTGACTAATGTGCAGGAAGTCGCATAGCAAGACGTAAAGCTCGTTTGAATAAAAGGTGGCCTAGGCCGCCTTTTTTATTTCCTTCGCTTTCTATTTTTCGCCTCGATACATAGAAACTAAATCGTGCTCTTCTCTACGATTTCGAACAAGTCCTTCGACAATTCCTCTTGCGCCTTGATGCGACGAAGTTGTGCCTGCATTAACCCCTGCCGCTTTGCACTGAACTTCTTCCAACGTGTCAATGGCATTAGGAGCCGAGAAGCTATCTGCGGATTCAGTTTATCGAGTACCAAGACCTGATCCGCTAGGAACTCATAACCCTCGCCACTGGCATCGTGAAATCCAACATGGTTCTGGCCACAGAATGCACCAATCAGTGATCGTACTTTATTAGGGTTGCGAATATCGAAGTCCGCATGCTCAAGCAACTGCTTAACTTGAGCCAAGCTACCGGGCAGCTGACAGACAGCCTGGACCACGAACCATTGATCAACCACGAGTGGCTCATGACTCCATTGCTTGTAAAAGCTTGCTAGCGCATCGCGCTTTAATTCGACTGCGACCCTTGCACCATTATTAACTAGACAACGTAGGCCCGACAGTTGGTCGGTCATATTGCTAGCCTGAACGAACTGATGCTGCGCCAACGTAACGGCTTCATCCATGTCGCTTCTAATCAGGTAGGATAGCGCTAAGTTCCTAAGCGACCTTCTAGCAATTGATTCAGCGTCTGCAGCGTATTCAGCATTGACCGTGTTATTTGTATACACATCGAGGAACGATGAATAGAACCTGGCGGCGAGCCCATTCAGCAAAAATTCACGCACAAGGTGAATGCTCTCAACATCGGCAACCTCGGCTCTCTCGATCAGAAAACCAACCGTGGGAAGACTAAGCAATTGTGCGACCATTGCCTTATCCACGCTAGGGTCAGACAGCATCGAATCAAGAACACCTGCGTAGGCGTCAACCAAGCTCTGCGGAAGAGCTAAATCCCTGCCCGCTGCCAAATCAGACTGAAGCTCTTCGATTAGGCCGATAGTAAGCAACTGAGATGCGTTCCAGCGGTTAAAACCATCGCTGTCGTTGACCATGAGAAATAACAGGTCGGCACGGGAGTAGTCATAAAGCAGCCTCACCGGTGCGCTAAAGCCGCGCAGCAGTGAGGGTATTGGCTCAGATTCAAGTCCCTCGAAGACGAACTGCTGCTCTTCCTGCGTTACCGACAACACCCTATCGGTTTCGCTAGTAGATGCATCATCTACTAGCAACCTCAGCGGCAGGTCCTTACCATCGCTTCCCAGCAGACCCAGCCGCAACGGGACAGTTAATGGCTTCTTGTTCGACTGTCCCGGAGTGTCCGGACAGGACTGGCTAACATGTAGAGTGTAACGCTTGTTATCTGCATCAAACTCACTCTGAATAGAAATCACCGGAGTACCAGCCTGATAGTACCAGTTGCGAAACTGACCTAAGTCGATGCCACTAGCATCCTCCATGGCCTTTACAAAATCCTCTGTAGTTACAGCCTGTCCATCGTGCCTATCAAAGTACAAGTCACTGCCCGCCCTAAATTTTTCAGGCCCTAGCAACAAGGCAATCATACGAACAACCTCTGCACCTTTCTCGTAAATAGTAACCGTGTAGAAGTTTGATATTTCCATGTAAGAGTCCGGTCGCACCGAATGTGCCATCGGGCCACCATCTTCAGCAAACTGTACGGTTTGCAGGAAGGAGACATCCTCAATTCTCTTGACTGTCCGCGAGCCCATATCTGCGGAAAATTCAGAATCACGATATACCGTGAATCCTTCTTTCAAGCTAAGCTGAAACCAATCTCTGCAAGTAACTCGGTTACCAGACCAATTGTGAAAGTATTCATGAGCTACAACCGCCTCGACACGCTGAAAGGAAAAGTCGGTCGTGGTCTGCGGACTCGCAAGCACGCAGGAGGTGTTAAATACATTCAGGCCCTTGTTCTCCATCGCGCCCATGTTGAAGTCATCGACAGCAACGATCATGAATATATCGAGATCGTATTCGCGACCATATACTTCCTCGTCCCATCTCATCGAATTTTTCAGCGATAGCATCGCGTGGTCGCACTTGTCGATATCTTTTTCTTCGACGAATATACGCAGCTCGATCTCTCGATCGCTGCAGGTAACAAAGGTATCATCAAGGCTGAGCAGATCACCCGCCACCAGAGCGAATAAGTAGCTCGGCTTCTTAAACGGATCCTCCCAAGTTACCCAGTGCCTGTCGGGCGCGCCATCTACATCGCCACTAGCTAGTTTATTGCCGTTAGAAAGCAGTACCGGGTACTTGGCTTTTTCTGCCGCTACCGTGGTTGTAAATATCGACATAACATCGGGACGATCTAGATAATATGTAATGCGGCGAAAGCCTTCTGCCTCGCACTGCGTGCAGAACATCTTCTTTGACTTATATAAGCCCTCAAGAGCCGTGTTTTTTTGCGGCTCGATTCTTGTGTGACACTCAAACAGGAATTCTCCGAATGATGCACCTAGAAGACCGTCCAGCGCCGGGACAGTTAAGCTTTCATCGTCTTGTATGTATTGATCGGAGTTTACTAGTTGTCCGTTTATAAAAATCTTCTCTAACTTTAAGAGCTGCCCATGTAGCCGTAGGCTGGTGACGTCAGAGCCACCGCTACGTTTAAAGAGCAGCTTGGAGACAACGCACGCATGATCTTCATATAGATCGAAATGAAGATCTGTAGTTTCGATAGTAAATGGTGGCGGCCTATAGTCTTTCAAATAGGTGGTTCTGGCCGATGCGTTTTTCATAGTCTACAACTCTGTCTATTTAGGTTTTAAAATTCAAAATACGCCCATGCGGGTTCGCAAGGCACTGCTTGGGTTTAACACTGCACTAACTATGAAGCGTGACCTCATAACCTGCAAAACGGCGCATATTTATAACTCCCGAATCGAGAATTAAATATTGCCCCTTTATGCCTAACAACGTCCCTTCCACGACTGGGGTTTTGTCGAAATTGAGAGACGTTACTTTTTCTGGGTAGCTCACAACAGGATAGTCGATCGATACCACATCGACTCCATTCAGAACGCTAATCGCGAAAAACCCAAACTTGTCTTCTAACTCCTTCAAATCAGACTGGCACTTATCAATCAGTCTCTTTGCCTCAGCATGCATATCTAACGGGATGGCCTGGCCCTTGAGCATATCCCTCCAATTCGTTTTGTCAGCGACAAACTGCTTAAACATTACCTCTACCTCACCGGACTGGAGCCTGGTGCGCACTCGAATAATCGCGAGGGCCTGCGTAGCTCCTTGATCGATCCAACGCGTGGGAACTTGTGTGCCCCGAGTTATGCCAACCTTGAGACCAGACGAATTCGCCAGATAGACGATGTGATCCTGCAAACAGAAACGCTCACCCCAGGCAGGATCGCGGCAAGTTCCCTGACCGAAGTGACACTTCTCAGGGTGAATGATGCAAAAATCGCACTCGGCTAATCTCTGAAAACAAGGGTAGCAGTAACCTGAATTAAAACTTTTGTTTGTTTTGCGCCCGCAGTTTGTGCAATTTATGAGACCGCTATACTGCAAGCTGATCTTCTTCTCCAACAACGGATTAAGTGAAATTTCTTCTTCACCTAGACGTAGCTGATACTCTACTGGCTGCGAAAGGCGACTCCGCATCTTCCTCAGCGTACCTTGCCCCATAACCTTCATGTGGCACTTCCTTCATTGTTCCCTTTCTCATTCATAGGACTATTGCTCGTTAGCATTGGTAACTATGGATATAGTCTGAGTTAGCTCTGGGGCCGCCTTACTCTTACAACTCACCGAAAGGTCAAACCCTACTCTCTCTTGTTCCGGCAGATGTTTCACTTCATACAATATGATTGCCTGCATGCAAAAATCAATCTGCCGTGCATTCAGGCGCGCTCCATCACCCCATTTGCCGAGCTCTACGGCAAGCCGAAGAGAACCGTACACATCCGAATTCATTTCACCTATCAACTGCTCAATAGACTCAGGTCTCGTCATGAAAAGTTCTTCGAAACCTAGCGACTTACTATCAGACATCTCATCAAACCTCATATTAATTCTTTCATCACAATCCGTATAAATAAACTTCTTCACAATCTACCTACCGATTGCCTCACGGCCTAGGACGAACCGATAGTGACATACGACCACCATACCCGCTACCAGGCCTGCTACTAGTCCGCCAAGGTGCGCGGCATTCGCTACCCAGGACGACGCAAAGATTTCCATTGCAATCAGTGCGATGACAAAGACCACAAACATTTTGTTATTGATGAGCAGATTGCTGCGCGACATGAAGGTATGCACTATCCATGTATAACCAACCAAACCATAGACCACTCCAGACATGCCGCCGAAATTGTTATAGCCGCTAGTCAGGTATTGTGCAGTATTCCCGGCGAACGAACAGAATACTATTAATACGATGAATAACCAGCGTGGCTGCGCGCTTTCTAATTGACGGCCAAAATACCACAGCCACATCATGTTAAAGACGAGATGTAGTTCCCCGAAATGAAGCAGCATAGGACTCAAACTACGCAGTATTGCGACAGGACTATCTATGCTCGCAAGCAGAGGAAGTAGCCCGGAAGAATCTAGCACAGGATAAAACAGGATCGCCACACGCTGCGGCTGAGCACCAAGTAAACTGAGCAAGGCAACCAATAAGCACACCAGAATGAGACTAAAGCTTACCGGGGCCCGCAGAAAGGCTTGAATGAGCTTACGTAGCAAAGCAACGGGACTGAATAGAGACATTAAATTATAAGCAACAGGGCTTCCAAGAGAGGAGTCTTCATCAAATGGCCAATTCGTTAGAGCTTCACGAACCAGTGTCGCCTGCTGATCACCTTCAACCCAGATAACTTGTTGGCCAGACTCCTCATTGATGCGATGAGCAATGCCCTGACTTTGCAAGAATCGACTAAAGCGCAACAAGTTGACTTCTATGGGCAGGCTCGCTGCTCTAATCATCATCCCTAACCAAACGACTGCCCCAGCCTAATTTACTTCGACAAGCCTGATAGAAGGTGTGCTCTGGCGGATGAATAAGTTTCAGCGGCACTTCTTTCTTGCGTACGATGAACTCATCTCCTGCTGATGCGGTATATAGCACCTGACCATCACAACTGACCTGTGGCTCAAGAGTTTCTTGAGGAGAAACCACTATGCGAATTTCACTATCGCCATCTACCACGATAGGGCGGTTACCGAGTGAGTGTGGATACATGGGCACCAACACGACCGCATTAAGGCCCGGATGCATTATAGGACCGCCCGCAGACAATGCATAAGCGGTAGAACCTGTAGGTGTCGCGACGATAAGACCATCAGAGTCCAGACTGTAGACAAAAATACCGTCAACGAATAACTCGAACTTTATCATCTGTGCCGCCTTTCCAGGGTGCAGAACGACATCATTCAGGGCGGAACCCAGATAGTGATCTTCAGAATTTTTCGAGGAGTTCGGGCATACTACAACGTCGAGCAGAAATCGAGAGTCAACACTGTAACTGCCATCCAGGACCGCAGTGATACCCTCTTCCAGTTCGTCGGGAAGAATATCGGTAAGAAAGCCGAGCCGGCCACGATTTATACCAATTACGGGCACCTGATCGGACGCTACAAACTTAGCCACGTTTAGCATGCTTCCATCACCACCGACAACAATCACCAGATCACAGAACTTCGAGAGTTCTGCACGCTGACATTGCTTCTGTCCGTGGCCACTCACCAGTTCAGCGGTCAGATCGTCTACGAATACAGTTAGGTCTTTCCCACTCAAAAAATCTAACAGGCGACGCAGCGTATCGACCACTCGCGCATTACCAGAACGGCTCACGAGCCCTATGTTGTTGAATTCTGCCATCGCTAAATCCTTAGCTATTTGGTTCAAGGATTTTCAACGCAGCTAAGCTGCTTTACTTCATCCACGAGCGCGTCAGTATATCACAGCGAATGGCCCTGAATTCACCACTTCCTCGGCTCGATAGTAATCCTTGAGGCCACAAAGCTGCCTGCTTTTCGAGTAGAAACCAAGATAGAGAAGAGGATAGCTAGGAACGTAACAAGATCAGAGTTTACTCAATGCTAAGCAGATAAGGTTCTCGCGTGTACACCAATTCGCCACTACTCTCTGCACTATACGCAATGTACACCACTAGCTTCTGATCCGAGAATGCTTCGCCGAATCGAAAACCATCCATTATCGTAAGGTGTTCAAGATTGCGCAGCTCACGCTTGCCGCTAAACGCGATCAAGCCTTCTAGTGTCCTATCCCACTTTTCCAGCTCTCCCAATTCGTTCAGCTGGTAAAGACCCTGACCCTGGAGTCCAACAAGCACAAAGATGCCGCCTTGCGAGCCAATATGCCGCTCGTCTATCACTACCTCAGCCTCGATGCTTACCGAATCATTCGTACTAACCCTCTTCGTGAAGGATAAGCCGCCATCAATGCTAGCCGCGATAGATAGTTTTGCGGTGCTCGCTTCTCCAGAAAGCGTGGAGATGGTCGCTTTCGGTAATTCGGGTACCCGCGTGGGAAAATAATTCGCAATCTGATGCCGAACAAGATTTAGAGACTGCACGGCATCCGCGCCAAACTCATACTCAGCATCGACCCCACAATCAAGCCCTAAACAGTCTTGAAGCGGATTGGAGAAAAGTGATACTCGCGTCTGCGCGTTAAACGCCCCTGGATAGGCCATGACCGTAACGAACTGGCCCTCTACTCCGTAGCCCGTTGAGAAATTGAAGGTTCCGCCACTGCCATCTTCTAAGTGAGAATGGGTTAGCCCCATGTTGTGTCCTAGCTCATGAGCGGCAACCAGATCGACCGGACAATCCACCGCAATATGTGAATAGGCGGTGTTTCTCTCTACCACACTGCTAAAGTCTCCATTAGTACTAAACCCGCCTACCGGTGCCAACCCACAACGCGCTTCACCGGCTTGTGTTGGTCGAAACAACATAACAAGATCTGCTCCATAGGTATCTCGCAGATTATCTACGCTGCTGAACGCGCTATCCGTCTTCTCGATGAGATGATTAAGTGCCGTGTCCATATCATCACTGTCGTTGTAGTTAACTAGACCATGATATACAGGGCGCAGTGTGATCTTGACACCGCTGTCGGCATAGATCTGATTTGCAACGCTGATCAATTGGTTGATGCGAGTCTGAACGCCATGAGGATAAGTAGCAGCAGCACCCGGGGTATAGAGAGTTAGTACATCGATAACAGAATTACTGTTGTCCACTGAGCTGGGATCAGTCGCATCGGTAGACAGCAACATCTCATTGAAGTCGCTAATGCCATCCCCATCGCTATCTACTCGAACATCTTCGACTACATTTACAATGCCATCTACTCGCAGGTTACCCATGACCACCGAACTGGTAACACGAGGCTTTGCTCGGTCATCCGTTGCGACACTATAACTGAAGGATTTTTTCTCTCCAGGCAGAAAATTTCCAAGCTCACAATAGATAGTTTTCTGCAGGGAAAGACTCAGCTGCTCGCGACACTCAATTGGAGCTGCAACTAATTCGCTGTTCTCGAGAACGAAAAAAATCTCCACATAGAGATCGTTATGTGATTGATCACTTATGTTTTCAAACTCGAGACTGACATTAATCGTGTTGCCGACCAATACGCTATCGCTGACAAAGTGCTGAATGATGCGAAAATTACCAGGGTCGATATCAGGCGTACTCACGGCTGAGGTATCGGCCCCGGCCCCGGCATCTGCAGGTGATGATTGCGAACTCACGTCATCGATCTGCATCGGGAGAATGGATATTATTTCTGATTGAGGCTTGTGCAGCGCATCACCACTACTGGGCTTATCAATAAGGATGTAATCATTCTGAAAACCCTGCTCGATACCTACGAGATTGCCTGGCTTATAGATCCAACCCTGATATTGTGTGCTGCCTGCATTCGCGATCGCGTATATCTGAAAGGTCTCGTCGTCGCTACTCAAGTGCCCGAACAGGCTGCGCTGACCTTGGGTGATAGTGAGCGAGAAGAACCTATCGTCATCGCGCCCCTCAGCTGAGATTACTCGATCGCCATTCACATAGCGGTCCAGCGTGACAACCTGCAACTGTATCTGCCTGCGCTCGGAGATTTGCAGGCTCAGATACGCACCCCTGTGGATACCGTCCAACTGAGCGCTATCCAGCGCTATTGGCTGCGAGATTTCTGCATAGGTCGGCGGCGCCTGCTGGCTGTCGAGCTGTTGTACGGGATAGAGGAAAGCCTGCTGCCCATACAGCGGAACCAGCCAAAGCAGGACCAACATAGATAGGAGCCGGCTCAAACCGTTCCTAATTGAGATTTGCTTGATTCGAGATGATATGGCCATGGCGATGATTAGTTAGCAGCAGCTAGCACTTCTCAGCTAATTCTCTCCTCAGTCAGATTGGGCGCGAGGCGTTACAACATGGCCCGAGAGTTTCTTATTTTAGCGGCTAGTTCAGCACATTGCTATCTGGAACTCGGGCTGTAGCGGCTAATCAACATAGTCATTACACAATAAATAATTACAATATCCTATTGTTTTTATTGCACTAATTGTGAATTCCCCCGCTATGTATCGCCACTATTTCAGTTCCCGGCGAGATTACACCCTTCTCAATCAAATCAAAAAGAGCGTAGAACAGCTTACCGGTGTAGACCGGCTCGAGCGGCAAATTGGAGAATCCCGCGAACTCGTCAAGAAATGACTGCAAAGCAGAGTTGCTACGCGCATAACCACCACAGTGGTGAGCATCATCGACGCGCCAACTGATGGGATCAGTGCAGCCACTGGCCTGCAATTGACCCAAAATTTCAGCCTGCAGATAGCCATCACCCTTCAACACACTGATTCCCAAAACTTCGGGAGCACTTTTACTCTCAATTATTGACAAACCCTTTATCAGCCCCGCCATCGTAGTGCCGGTGCCACAACACAGAGCCACCAGCTGCTTTGAGCCTACGTTCTGCCACTTCAGTAACGATGCAATCTCTTCGCAGCCCTTGATTGCCAAGGAGTTGCTGCCTCCCTCGGGTAGTAGGTGAAAGTCTCCGACCCTAACACGTAATTCTTCTAGGAAATCTGGCTCCTGCTTGCGCCGATAGTCGTCCCGGCTTACCGGCAACAAGCTCATCCCCTTCTCCCTGGCGAATGAGAGAACAGGATTCAATGGCTCGGGCATTTCTCCTCGCACGACACCAATAGTTCGCAGCCCAAATAGCTTGCCCGCAGCTGCTAGCGCGTAAAGGTGATTAGAATAGGCCCCGCCGAAACTTAGAATAGGAAGGTCTGGCTGTTGCTGGAATTCGAGCAGATTGTATTTCAGCTTGTACCATTTATTGCCCGCTAGCTGTGGATGGCACTTATCCAGGCGCAGAACATTTACAGACACGCCTGTCCGACGCAGTAATTCACAGCGCAATGGTTCGATCGGTGGCTTGCGAATAGAAAACTCTACTGGCATGGGCTTTGAA
>JAPKAI010000144.1 GCA_028825335.1 Gammaproteobacteria bacterium
GCGAAAATAGCTATGAATGCTGCTACTAAAAGACCGCCCGTTGTCTCAGCTTCTAAGCGAAACGGAAACCCCGATGCATCTCGTACAGATTCAAACAGGTTCGAGATGGGAGTGTCATAGGCTTGATCGTAGATCGGAGCCCAGGTCAGAAAGGTGCCAGCCAACCAAAAAAGATCCTCGGCGAGGTCCTTCCAATCCAATAACCAGTCCTTCCGTTTAGGCATCAAACGCTCTGCGATGCACAGCAGGGGAATTGGCACAAACATGAGCACGGGGGTAAGTATTGACAGGTCAGCCCAGCCGCTGCTAGCCGAACTCGCAACAAGCAAGGAAAATCCAAGGATAATAATCGGCTGTGGTAGTGACCAAAGTGAAAAAGGTTTAAGTTTTTTGCATGGATTCTCGGCAACTAAAGTTGGGTTTTGTCAAACACATTAGTGATATGAGATTCAGCTAGGGCTTTGAAACGATAGATATCGAGTCAAGAGTCTCAACACTGGACGGCAATTCTTCGCTGCCTTCTGGAAATGCATTTTTTTGCAATATGTAGGCAACCACATCGAGATAGTCTTGAGCTGGCAGATGTCCTGGACGATCAGTTGGCATCTCGGATCGAATTTTCCCATAAAAAGCGCCAAGTGTCCTTCCTTCCCACAAGAACATAAATCCCATTCCTACCAAACCGGGCGAGTTGCTGTTACCGCCTAAATCTTGGCCATGACAGGCAATACAAGTTTCGGTGTAAACAGTTTCACCGCGAGCCGCTTGCTCGGCCGTATATACACCCTCCCAAATTACTGCATTTTCCTGCCCGCTGCTGACACCCGTCACTAGTGCGATCACCGCAAAACCGAAGATAGCTCTAAGAGTTGGCAAATTAGATGTCTTCATTCCGGTAGCGCAAAAACATTTATTGAACTGCCATTACGCGGACGGCTAAGTTCCGGCGTGAGTTCTCTGGGCAGGCTGCCCGACCAACTTGCACCGCCGGTGCCGACTGGCATGGCGATGTACTGTTTGCCATCGACACTATAGCTGATAGGAAATCCCTGATTCGATGTAGCAAGACGAACCTGCCACAGCAGCTCTCCATTCTCTGCATCCAATGCCGACATGGTGCGGTTCCAGTCACCGATGAAAACGAGTCCGCCTGCGGTAGTTAGCGCTGCCGTATTAAATGGTGCTCGCGTCCTGTAACGCCACTTAACTTCGCCGCTGGGTATATCCAGTGCAAGCACCTCACCTAAGTTGCCATCGGATTCAGGGTGGTGGTAGTTTACGCGTCGCACTGGACCCGTGCCTCCGCCGCCTAGCTGTCGTTCTGTGGGGCCAAAAGTGGCGAGCTCGCAGTTGAGCGTGATCGGAATATACATGGCACTGGTGTCAGGTGAATAGGCCATCGCGCGCCAGCTTTTGAAGCCTGAAGTGCTCGGGCACATGTTTAGCTCCTCACCGATGCGCGGAATCATGCCATCACGATAGCTAATTTTTCCAGTGATAGGATCAAGATTGACGATGGTCTGGTAACCGATGTCGGTACCCTTGATGAACTCGCCGGTCTCCCGGTCCAATTGCCATAGAATGCCGAGCTTGCCCATCTTGAACAGGGATTTCCTGCCATCGACATCGATAAGAATATTCTCGAACACCTCATCCATGTCATGGGTCTCGCCGGGTAAGTGTTGAAAGTACCAAGCCATCTGGCCGTTATCTGGATTCAATGCCAGTGTGGAGTTGGTGTAGAGCGCATCGCCGTCGCTGCCGCGCACTGCTCTTGCCCAAGGCTTGGCCTGTGACGTGCCCCAATAGATCAGATTTGCTTCAGGGTCATAGGAACCTGCTACCCAGGCATCGCTGCCCGCTCGAAATCTAAGGGGAAGATCGCCCCAAGTATCGCCGCCCGGATCTTCGGGCCGCGCGACTGTAGACGTGCGCCACTTCTGCTCACCCGTGGCTGGATCATGACCGGTGATGAAACAGACGTCTTCCTTGTAACGTTCGCAGCCGGTGATGCCAGTCACCAAAGTACCATTGGCGACGATTGGGCCCGCAGTATAGAAATAGCCCAGCGTAGGATCAGCAACCTGCGTCTCCCAGATCAGCAGGCCGCTACGCGCATCGATTGCGCGGATGCTCGCGGTCTCCGTAGCCGCATAGATCATGTCGCCGTATAGCGCGATGTTCTTCTGTACACCTCTGCCGACGCCTGCGAAGGCACCCGGCGGTAATACGGCAGCTCGAGTACCCTCTCCGGAATTGATGAATTCTTCGGTAGGTAGTGCGGGACGGTATTCCCACAGCAGATCGCCGCTTACCGCATCCAGCGCCTGAATCACGCCTCTAGCCGATGGGATGAACATGATGCCATCGTGAATTAATGGCGCTGCCTGCACTGCGCCCGTGTCGTCTAGGGCGAAGGACCATTTGAGCTGGAGTTGATTGACGTTCTCGGTATTGATCTGATCAAGAGGGCTATAGCCCCACGCAGCGGGCGTGCCGCGCCAGCTGAGCCACTCGCCCGTAGGCGGGCTGGTTAGCATCTCGTCAGTGACGGCGGTGAAGTCTTCGATCTGCGCCGCTGAGAAGGACGTCGATATTAGGAAGGCGAGCGTTAACAGGACAGTATGGGCTGTTATCAACGAGACACCGTAAGGCCTTGCAGTTCTTATTATCATTGTAATATTACCTGCTAGTTTTCTATTGTGAGTAAATAGTCACTTTATTTATCCGTCTTGTCCAACACATTGTCAACTAGGCGACGAGGAACATTATCCTGAAAGGCGATCTCACTGACGCCGAGCGAAGGCGCTTAATGGAAATCGCCGATCGCTGCCCTGTGCATCTGACAATGGAGAACGATCCTAAGATCGTAACCAAAGAAGTCTAAGCTTGCTCCAGATAGTTCTCGCCGACCGAGCAGGCGGCGATGCGACTTAGATGACTATAAGGCAGGCCGGTTTCTTCATGCCACTCGTTGAACTGCGCCTGTACCTTCTTCAAGTCACGCTGACTGCTCGGCTGCTCCGCTATCTCCAATCCGCTGCCGCGCAGGGTAACCACTACGTCTTTGGATAGTATGAAACAGTCCTTACCGGTTCGGCGCAGAAACCACAACGCACTCTGTCCGCCCAATCGCGAGCCATGTTCCTTCAGGTAGGCCATTAGGCCAATCTGATCCGAGGCGGGCCACTCAGAGATGAACTTGCCGAAGCCACAATTCTTGCGTGACTCTTCTTGGACGAAAAACACGTTCTCCTGCAGAGCCTTAATCTTCTGCCAGTTGCGCACCACTCGTCTGTCGCTGACATAGGCTTCCCATTGCTCGGCCGATAGGTAACCGAGCTTTTTCGGATTGAAGGCAAAGAAGGCTTCCTCAAATTCTGGCCACTTGTTCTCGATCACCTTCCAGCTAAAGCCCGCCTGATTAATGCACTTCGTCATCATAGCAAGATAGCGATCGTCGCCCAATGCGATTAGTTTTTTCTTACTCGCGACCTTAGGCAGTAACTTCTTCAATGCCGCACCGCCACCTTTGCGATGCTCAGCACGCTGCTTGATTTTCTCAAATTTTGCCATGACTTTTCCTTAACCTACCTAGCTATTTCTTACGCGCTAATAACAGAGTGAAATCACTACTAATCTTGCCACTGGATAGCAGTCGTTGCTCCTGTACAAACAAGTTGCGCAGAATTGTTTTTCCCTCATCTGAGCCGGAAACTTTTCCAGCGATATTGTCCAATACAAGATGCAAGAGAGTGCCACCAAAGTCTCTGCGCTCGACGATCTCGAACTGCTTTTCCAGCTCAGTGATAATGTCAGCGGAACGGATCGCCTCGGTGGGATCGTAGCCGTTCATGAACTCAATCGTGGGTCGCTCGGCGCTGTGTTTAACACCCGGCTCACGAATCATTTGTCGATAGGACTCTGGAATTTCTTCGAGTAAACGCTGGCAATGCACCAGCTGAACCTCGGTCCACTGAAACTGGTTCGGGCCTACGAATTCGTTGATGATGAAATAGCCACCTGATTTTTGGCACCGAGCTCGCATAGTATTTTCGCGCCACGTATTCCAGCCAGCCGATGTGAGCCTGACCAGAGATGGGAGGGCAGATGTATTCGAAATTGACGACCGGGAAATTCCGCCCAGGAGATGGGTTTGTTGAGCACAACTTGCT
>JAPKAI010000007.1 GCA_028825335.1 Gammaproteobacteria bacterium
TCTTGCTGGCGTGAAAAACTCTTATACAAGTCGCCAATCTGATTGCTTGACATCATTCGGACCGAGCGAGGGCTCAACAGACGATTGCCAAACAGCTCTCCGCCGTTAAGCAGCATTTGCTCAAAACGCAGGTAGTCTTCGGCGCTGCTGGTCAGACCACCTGAGGCAGAAAAGTATTTTGTTGGTGGTCGATCTAGGAAACGCGACATATCACGATCTTTGATATTGACGCGTAGGCTGTTGTATTCCGCGGGCACATTGAAGTAGGTGTTATCCATGCCGAGTGGCTGCAAGATTCGCTCGTCTATGATTTCGTCAAAGGGCTTGCCGGAAACGATTTCGAGGATATGTGAAACTACATCCAAACCAACTCCAGGACTGTAAGTCCAGCGCGCGCCAGGTTGAAAATCTAAGGCATATGAGCCGTACTGTGGAATGATGCTAGCGAGCGTTGAGTCGCCGTCGCGTTGCGGGCGCTTAGATGTTGCAGTACCTAACCCGCCGCTCGCTAAGCCGGACGTATGCGTGAGTAAGTCATGGATGGTGATTTCACGCTGCGCGGGTACTAGTCGGTGCTCCGGTATGTTTTCAGAATTAACAGAATACGGACTTATGTTCTCATCGATTGAATCCTTGAGAACGGCTACCTGCATGTCGGCAAATTCAGGTATGTATTTGGAGACTGGATCTTCGGGTCGAATCAATCCTTCTTCGATCATCATCATAGTTGCCACGCCGAGAAGTGGCTTGGTAGAGCTCATCATAATGAACAATGAATCTTCCTGCATTGGACGATCGGTATCTACATCCATCAATCCATGAGTCTCAAAGTGTACTAGCTTGCCGCGCCTAGCGACCATAGTGACGGCCCCCTGAATATCACCGGCATCAATATGTCGCTGCATTGCCGTGTTGATTCGCAGCAGTCGCTCAGAAGACATGCCAACGTCTTCTGCTTTGCCCGTTGGAATTTCAGCGGCAAATGAAAAGTTAAAAGACAAACAGCCTAGCAAGAAACTGGTTACTACTAGGATTCTGCGTAGTGTTGTCGGCATAATAGGGCCTCTTAGTTGATTATCTAAATAGTAAATGTGTCAATGATACTGCCATGATTTTATCGCTGTCGTCTATGTCTTGAACTTCAGTCCTTCAATTCTAAACATTGAGATGCGCTCTGTACGTTTTCGCTCATGAAGCGATATAGCGTGGCACCAATTGCATCACTGTCGCTAATCGCGTCACTAAGAATATCCAGTCCCTTTTGTTCGCAAATACCAGAAAATAGATCACGCCCATAGGTCTGTTGAAAATAGTTATCACGGCTCAAAGCGAGCTCCGAAAGATTGCTTGTCAGTTGCGGTAACAAGGCTAGCTGCAATTCTTCTTGCCCCGTCGGGAATATCGATCCCATAGCCGCGCGCAGATTCGAAAGCGGTAAGGGGTTTTCGGTATCGAGTATTCGAGTTACCCATTCCTGTTTGATGTCGAGGTCATGTAGCGCGGCCTGCGCAGCGATTGCCGAACGGCTGCCAGCATCTGATGGATCTCGCTGGCGCTCAGCCGCCAATAGCTCGCGTGCACTGCCGTAGTCTCTAGCAGTAAAACGCTGAATGATATTCCAGCGCTGATTCTGCCCCAGGCTCAGTCCTGAAATTCCTGTGCTGTCCTCCAATAAGCTTGCAAGATTTCCCAGTGCCTCAAAGCTACGTGCAAGACCGATATAGCGGGATAGTCTGAGGTTTAGTGTGCTAACAGATTGGCTGCCTGACTCGTCGCTAACACCAGCGTTGATTAGTTGCCAGAGCTGCTGCTCGGCCTGCGGGCCATACACTGCGAGCTCATTGGCATATTCGCCACCTAGTCGTTCTAGTAAATTCAAGTTGCTTACTAACGCGGCCAAGCTCTGGCGAATGACTCGGTCATTGTCTTCCTTAGGTAGCGAGGCAATCAAAGTCTCTAACAAGGTAGAGTTTTCCATTTGGCCGTTGCTCGGGGCTTTGAATAGGGCGGTCCAGATCATGGAGCGCATGAGCGGATCTTCTATTCGCTCTAAGGCGCCGTCGCTGATGATGGTATCCATGCTGACTTCATCAAGACTCACTTCGGTATATCCCCAGCCCTCGTAGTTCGGCAAGGCGAGATTTGGGCAGGCGAGGCCTATGGCTTCGGGCACCTGAGTTTCGGCGCCGAATATTTCTATTGGAATAGCAGTGTTGAGCTCGATAGAACCATTCACATCCGTGGTAAATAGCCCTAGCTGCACGCGCTGATCTCTTAGTGTTGGATGATCATCTGGAACGGTCTGCAGAATGGCGAAGCTGCTTATACCGTTGGCATCGCAGTTAAATCGCGCCTCGATAGTATTCACTCCCGCCTGATACATCCAGTCTTGCGCCCAGGGGTCTAGGTCTGTGCGGGACTGCTCAGAAAGCGAGCTCATGAAGTCGTCGAGCTCGGTGTTCTCCCAGGAGTGCTCCTTCAAATAATTTGAAACCCCCAGACGAAAATCTTCGCGCCCGATATAGTGGGACAATTGGTTTAGAACAGAAGCGCCTTTGTCGTAGGTGATGGCGTCGAAAACATTGAAGAAGTCTTTCGTGCTAACTACTGGCATTTCTATTGGGTGCGTGGATACGGAGTTGTCGGCGGAGATCGCAGTTAAATTTTCAGACAGGTAGAAATCATGCCATAGATCGTCAAATTTGGTCGCCTCCGACACGGCGATGGAAGACATCAGTGTAGCGAAGCTCTCGTTCAACCAAAGACCGTTCCACCAGTTCATCGTGACGAGATCGCCGAACCACATATGCGCCATCTCGTGCAGAATCGTTCCAGCGCGTCGCTGGCTATTGAATCGATTAGAGGCGCCGCGGTCGACATAGCTTTCTGAAAAGGTGACAGCAGCGACATTCTCCATCGCGCCGATCAAGAAGTCGGGGACGATAACCTGATCATATTTCGCAAAGGGGTAAGGAATGTCGAAGTAGTCACGGTAATGGGACAAACCTGATTTGGTGTACACCATCCATTCTTCAACCGCGACGTATTCGCTGAGGGACTGTCGTGCCATCAGTCTGATCGGCACGTCGCCGGCCATGTCTTCCCATATCTGATAGGGGCCAGCATGCAGAGAGAAGATATAACTGGAGAACTTTTCCGACTGTGGGAAATGCCAGACTCTCGTATCGGCGTCCTCGACGATGGCATCCTCGGTTGTAGAGGAGACTACTTCCCAGTCTGCAGCGGCGCGAACAGTTAGTTCATAGGTCGCCTTCAGATTCGGTTGATCGAAGTTCGGGAATAAG
Source organism: Gammaproteobacteria bacterium (assembly GCA_028825335.1). GTDB lineage: Bacteria > Pseudomonadota > Gammaproteobacteria > Pseudomonadales > Pseudohongiellaceae > UBA9145. The sequence continues at coordinate 3,306 of JAPKAI010000007.1, forward strand.
CGATTCGAGTAATAGGGCCAGAGATAGGTGTATAAGTAAGTACGATCATCTTCCGGGTCGACGAAGCGATGCAACCCGGTGCCGTCTTGATTAAAAGGATGAGCATACTCAATAAGCACTTCATTGCGTCCGGCTATTAAAGCCGATGGTGATAGTGTAACGAAGTAGCCGTTGTAGTTAGGTTCTAGCATCTCTCCGTTCACTACAAGTCCATTCACGCTGCCACCGGTGAAGTCGATATTTAGTGGCCTATCGTTGTCGGTAAGAGTGAAATTCGCGGTTACGCTACCCTGATAGGAGTCTGCGAGACTGACAAGATCAATGTCTAAGACATACGAAATGTTCGAAACTCGCGCCTTGCGTGCTATCGCCTCGGTTTGGCTAAGCTGATCCAGAGCAGGGCGAATGGGGTAGTCGTCGATGCTAGCGTCGATGATAGGGGTAGCGACTTGCTCACTACAAGCGCTAAGAAGTAAGGTCGAAAAAATTGCGAGTAGTGTGGTAGTTCGATACATCCAAATATCCTTGGTAAGCGCAGGCAGTGGCCCTGTCTAAGGAGAGATCAACCACTATTGGAATTGCCGACAGGGCGACCAGTGGAGATCTCAAGCTCATTCATGTCGACAACAAGAATGAGCTTGAGTTGATTAGGGACAGTCAGGAATTAGATGCCGTATGGATCGAGAATAGCCTGATACAACAAGCGCTTCGAAGTAGCACGAACATTCGGCAGCATGCTGCCAAACTGTTGAATCATGCCGATGAACACCAGATTCTCAACTGGATCAATCCAGAACCAAGTGCCCGCAGCGCCGCCCCAATAGAATTCTCCAGTAGAGTAAGACTCGGCTTCTACGGGATCATCGATCACCGCAAAATCTAAACCGAACGTGGTGCCTTGGCCCCCCAATACGCTACCAGCCATGTTCTTTGGTGTCTGATCTCGATGCATTAAGTCCACAGTAAGTGGTGCCAGGATTCTCACGCCATCCAGCTCGCCGCCGTTCAATACCATTTGACTAAAACGCATATAGTCCATTGCGGTGGAGACTAATCCGCCACCTCCAGATTCGAAGACAGGATCTACTAAGAAGTTGGCGCCGGGAAAGCCTTCGCCGGCCTCGAGCTTGCCTGCGTCGTCATATCCATAGACCTGAGCGAAGCGTGATGCTTTCTCTTCCGGTACATGAAAGTCTGTATCGGTCATTTTAAGTGGTTCGAAGATACGTTCCTCAAGAAAGCTACCGAAAGACTGGCCAGCCAGTTTCTCAACTAGGTAGCCCTGCACGTCTACCGACACACTATATTCCCAGGTTGTTCCGGGCTGATGCTTCAAAGGAATCTGTCCGAGTTTAGTAGTGAATTCTTCCAGCGTATCACCATTGTCCAATAGTCCTGCCTCGACGTATTTCGTATCGACCGGAGATGCCGCAAAGATACCGTAGGAGAGTCCGCCGGTATGGCTCATCAATTCTCGAATCGTCATTTTGTGGTTCTGGGGCTCAGTAACGATGCCGCCGCTGCTATCAGTGCCTGCAAATACCTGTAAATCTTTAAGCTCTGGCAGGTATTTCTCAACCGGATCGGCTAGACGGAATTTGCCTTCCTCATAGAGAGTCATCAGAGCCACGCCAGTGATAGGTTTGCTCATGGAGTAAATTCGAAAAAGGGCGTCGTTGCTCATGGGTGCCTGCGCTTCAAGATCGCGAAATCCGACTGATTCGAAGTGCACGATCTTGTTGTCGCGAGCAGCCATAGTGACTACACCTGACAGTAGACCTTCATCTACATAGCCTTGCATGGCTTCGGTGATTCTATTGAGTCGCGCTGAATCCATACCTACTGATTCCGGCATGCTCATTTCCAGTGCTGTCGCAGGTGCTAGGGAAGCCGATTCTTCAATGGCAACAGAAGTGGTATTCGCAGTCGGATTGCAGGCTGTGATCACGGTAAAACCAAGCGCTATCAAGCTCGTGCGTAGCCAGTTCTTGCTCGTAGTCGATTCTCGGGTGATGTTCATCAATCTCTCCTAACTTGCTTTTCAGCTCATTGTAAATGTGAGTTCGTTCTTGCTTGATGTTTCTCTATTCGCGCTTTGTAAGGCAGCTTAGAGCATTGTTATGCGAGAAAACAAGGGTTTTGGGCTGAAGTGAAGGAAGTGTTATTCTTGAAGATTGAGTTTTTAACAAACTAAATGAGGTGCGAAGCGATGTGGCCAATCACCACAAATAAGCTCTATAAGGCAGTTCTGCTGTTGGGTTCGGTGTGTATGTTACTCTCATCGCCGGTTCTGCATGCCCAAAACATCGCTCAAAAAATCTCTATTGCTCACTGTCAGGGGACCTGCCCTAGTTATTCCTCTAGCCTTTCCGCAACACGAGCGAATTTGGTTGTCCATAATCTCTACGCCGCCGGACTTAACGGTGACACTGGCTTGGCCGATTGGGTCGCCTACCAATTGACCAAAGAGGCGATAGGCGTCGCATCCTTGCTGCCCCGTTTGTGGCAGCCCGATGGGCTAGTGCGTCTATCTGGTATCGGAGAACTAGCCGAAGCTGAAGCTCTAGGGTTTTCGCTGGCGGAAATCAGCAGTAGTGGGAATCCTTACGGTGGCTTCAACGAGCGACTTGGCAATGTTAAGGAGCGTGCACGGCTGGCACCGATGACTAGCTTCGCGAAGACGCCTTATTGGAGGGAGTTAAACAACCTCAGTAATATGGTATCGATGCCTACGCCATTGCGTCGTGGGCCTTGGCTGCAGCTGGAACAGACGCTGAACCAAATAGTTAGCGAAGAGAATTCCTTGGGTGTAATCAGTGGCCCTCTTTTTCTGATCAACCAGCCGCTAAGCACTACCATCAATAGCGCGAATCTAAACCCAGCTGCATATTTCAAAGTGATTGTCGCTGACAGCGGCATTGCGGCGTTCGTTTTTTCGCAGGATGTTTCTCAGGCAAACCGTTTTTGCGAGCATCAGGCGGATTTAGAGCAAATCGAACTGATGAGTAGTCTGGATTTGTTTCCTGAGGGCAATCCCGTGCTATCGACGCAGCTCTTGAGTGAGCTAGGTTGTTCCTAGGCTGTGCCTAAATTGATCATAGATAGGTAGCTTCGTACAGCTGCTGTGCTACATTTTGTCGCTATTTATAAATTGTGCTGACATGGCGAATAAGCTACCTTTCAGCCATTGTGATTAAGTTATCAGCGGGGCTACTCATGAAAAAAGCAGTAATAGCATTCCCTAGACTTACAGTACTGGCAGTTGCCTGTGCCTTTTCCACGATGGCCCTAGCCGCCGACGACTATGTCGTTCCGCGCACGCAGTGGGGCCAGCCCGATCTGCAGGGGGTCTGGAATTTTTCTTCCAACACACCCATGCAGCGTCCATCTCGCTTCGGCGATCGTCAATTCCTTGCACCCGAAGAAATCAGAGAAATCGCCGAACAGCGGGCTGCAAGAGATGCCTCGAACGATGGTGCGATACCAGTCGAGGGTGTCGACGGCTCCTACAACGATTTTTGGGTTGAGAATGCCGGTATCGGCGGTGATGTGCGTACCTCGCATATTGTCTATCCTATAAATGGGAAGCTCCCAGCTCTTAGAGAGGGTGCAATAGCCCGCCAGGGAGTCTATGGAGGGGATACAACTGGCGAGACGCGCCCGGTACGAATCTCAGCTGGCGGTATTGGCACGGATGGTCCGGAGGATCGCGGACTTTCAGAGCGTTGCCTGATTGGCTTCAATGCGGGGCCTCCCTTTGTTCCAAGTCTGTACAACAATAATGTGCAAATCTTTCAGACGAAAGATACGGCAGTCATCCTGACGGAAATGATTCACGATGCGCGTGTCGTCCCTCTTGTCGACACACCGGGTGAGATGGGTTCACTAAATGATGAGGTGCGACTCTGGATGGGCGATTCTCGCGGTTATTGGGATGGAGACACACTCGTTGTTCAGACACGAAACTTCAATGGCTTAGCTTCGAGTTTTGGCCAGGCTGGAACCTCGCAAGACAAAGTGCTCACAGAGCGCTTCACTCGCAGAGGCGCTTACACCGTAGATTACGAGTTCACGGTCGATGACCCTTCAACCTATACCGACACATTTACGGCCATTGTACCTATGACCAAAGTAGCAGGTCTGCTCTACGAGTATGCTTGCCACGAAGGTAATTATGGCATGGTGAATATATTGCGCGGTGCAAGAGTGCAAGATGCATTAGCGGAATCCGAAGCGCAGTAATAATATGTTTTGGGAGAAACTAATGGGGTTTTGAGTAGTAGCTACTCTGGCCCCATTTTTGTTTGGATAGCAAGTACGCAAAATAACCGAATAGAGAGTGGTATGAAATTATTTAAAAGAGCAGTCATCGTAGTAATTTGTCTGCTGCTGATTCCAATCGCGGCAGTCGCCACTGCCGGTGCCAAGCAGCGATTTGAGGACGGCCCCAATCGTGTTTTCTCAGGCGGACCGCTCGTAGCTGGTGAGCTTCATTCAGGTCCCGATCCGGACTGGAGTTTCGTAAGCGAGATTCCAACAATAGAGATGCAGCTGCTTGACCCTGCGCAATCTCGCCGGATCTGGATTGCCGAGTATGAGAATAAGATCTACGTCTGGTCGGGCTACATGGGAAATCCAATCGGACGAATTTGGAAGCAGTGGCCGATACAAGCTGAACGCGATGGCCGTGCGGTAATTCGCATCAATGGTGTGCGTTATGAGCGTCAGCTGCAGCGTATACAGTCGGGCGATGTGCTCGATGGGTTGACTGCTACTATCACGGGGAAGTATCCGTCGGCGACGACTCGTGCCGCGGTCGAAGCGGGCGATGTGTGGGTATTCGAAGCATCGCCTCGAGGTTAGAAAGGGAAATAAAATAAAGCTTAGATAGTGATTAGACAATTTCCTAAGGATTTGGAGTATGAAAAACTTTTACATTTTTACCGCGGTCGCTGTTGTAGTTACGGTTCTTTCCGTACTGTTTGTACCCGGTGTTGATGATTATGTGGAGCGTACTTTTCAGGTATATCTGGGACGCGCCGCGCGTTAGACACTATTTTACGGAGGTAGGAGCTATGATGATTAATTCAATTCAGCTCAAACTGACTTCAACAAAGATTCTAAGCCAACTAGTTTTTGCAGTGGCTTGTTGCAGTTCTGCTGTTGCTCAGTCTGATTGGACACCAAATATTCTTGCCGATGGGCAACCTGATATCGGTGGTATGTGGAATAACGTAGGAGCTACGGCGACACCTTTGGAGTTGCCGGAACAATTTCAGGGGCGCGAGCCAAGTCAGGAAGAAATTGCGGATCTTATAAGGACAAGAGACGAAGCCAGGAAATCAGACACCTGGACGGGATTCGAGAATAGCAGTGGCGTGGGTGCCTACGAAAATTACTGGTTCGATTGGTACTGGTCAGATGCAGTTGCCGATGCACCAGCTCTGATTGTGGAACCGCGTAACGGAGTTCGTCCCGCCTTAACAGAAAAAGCGAAAGCGATTGTTGCCTTCAACGTGGAACATGAACATGATTCCGCGGGCAATGTGGAATCGGGTGACCGATGTCTATCTCGTGGTGTGTTCGGGATGATGATGCCTACCGCCTATAACAATGGAAAACTCATTGTGCAGGCACCTGGCTACGTCGTTATCCATAGCGAAATGATTCACAATGCTCGCATCATTCCCATAGATGCGGGTCCACATCTACACGAAAACATTTCTCAGATAGAAGGTGATCCTCGAGGTCACTGGCGTGGCAATACACTGTATGTAGAATCTACAAATTTTGACTACGTGGGCAATATGCGCGCTCCCGGTACGCCGGGTCCTGGTAATGCTCCACAGCATCGTGGCCGTAAGATGTTAGAGACATTTGCAATAGTGGATGAAAACACGCTGCGCTACACATTGACCGTAGATGATCCACAAACCTACTCTGCTCCCTGGACCGTGGCTTTTCCTTACGCACGCGACAGTGAATACACTCAGTACGAGTATGCTTGCCATGAGGGGAACTACGCTATGGAGAGTCGCTTGAGTGGGGCGAGAGTGCAAGAAAGTGATTAGTACTACAAGAGTTCTAGTCTTATATTCCTAAACCGCCGACCGTTTGAACCCAGACCGGGCTTTGGCATGTTTGTTATGATCAGTTGGCACTTACATTAGTCTCTCAATCCATTGTGGGTGGAATTCTTAGTTAGTTTCTACGACGAGTTTAGACACGCAGGGTTGGAAGTCTTTCTTAATGCAAAAAATATTGGTTCTTATTGTTAGCTACAGTCTCGTTCAATTGCAAATGAGCTACGCCGCCGAAGGTAATTGTCAGCCGCTGCCGAACGGTGAAGGCGATGTCCTTGTGGAATTGTTATCTGCTGCAGATGCGAATGCTCTGCTGCGAGTTAATTTCGATGATGGCGAGGTCTGCACTGTACAGAGCGGATCAGTCGCACTTGATGAAGCGACAGTCAGTAATTTTCACGTTAGTGCTGCCTTAGGCGAATTCGTGGTTGAAGCCGCGGTTGAAGGATATGAGACATGGTTTCGAATCGACAGTGCATATAGCGGGGAGTTGCTGCTTGATAGAGCCACCGGTGAGGAGTTAGGCCTCACCGAAGCCGAGTTTCTTGGTGACAACTCTCAGCTAGAGGCTGCGGATTTCTTTATCGAATACGTTGACACTCTTGAGATAGGGGGGATGGTGCTGCGTAACGTGGAAACCAATATCCCCTTACTAGAAGTCCCGTATGATCACTACATAGATCGAGGTCCCAGCCCCGAGATGTCTCCTGCTGAGGTAGAATTTCTTACGGTAGGCACGATAGGAGAGGAGATCTTGGAAGCGGTCATCATTACTCTGGATATCGCGAATCGACGAATTTATATGACTCAAGCCAATTAACTGGTTATCCTAGGACTGAATAATGAATACAAAGTAATTACTAGTAATAAAAGTACTAACAACTACACCGCTAATCACAAAAAAGGATGCACACATGAAACGCCTAATTTTGACTCTCCTAGCACTGCCTAGCTTCATCGCTTCAACGGCATTCGCTCAGGAATACGTAGCAATCGAAATGGAGATTGATGTCGATAAACCTGCCGCAGACGTCTGGTCCAAAGTCGGCGGCTACTGCGATATCACCGAATGGATGAGCCTCCCGTGCGAGATCACTGCAGGTGATGGCGCTCTAGGTACAGTTCGTTCGCTATTGGGCGGCAGAATTCTCGAGATTCTAGTGGCTGAGACTGAATTGTCTTATGGCTACACACAGCCGGCGCCGGCAGATGGCTTCTACGATCACTACCATGGCTTTCTTGAAGCACGACCTACAGGCGCGAACAGCTCCAAGCTGCTGTACACGCTGATGTTAGATGTGTCGAATTTGGAAGATCAGGCGGCGAAGGATGCGAATGTTGCCCAACGACGCGGCATGTTCGAAGGAGCGCTAGCTACGATGAAGGAATTAGCTGAAAAATAAGCTTTAGGTTTTCGAAGAAGAGGCGGAGGAGAGTTCGAATCTCTCCTCCGCCTTTTTTGTTTTACAGCTCTTTAATTACTACCTTGCGAAAACGCAAAGCACCGCGACCCCATTGTAAGGCTATCGGTCCGCTTGAAAGTAAATCATCATGTACATCTACTGTTCGCTTGCCATTGAGCTCTACTACCAAGTGATCGCCGTCTAAAGTAATAACGAACACATTCCAACTATTCCCGGCTGTAGGCCTAGGCTCATCCACTGGAGCAATGTGAACTATTGCGCCGGTGCCGAATGAGGGATCGCCACGCTGATCGAATACATTCGCTTCATAGCAAGTACGATCTGTGATTTGATCTGCATCCTCACAGCGCATATAGATGCCGCTATTGGAGTCGTTGCTTGCCCAGAATTCGACGCGCAAAGAGAAATCGCTGTAATTCTCTTTGCTGACCAACCATGAGGCTCCACTACCTTCAGTTGCTTGAATCGCGTTGTGCTCGGCTGACCAATTCGCATCGCCGACGATATTGAAATTCTCCATGCCCTGGGTACCATCGATCAGGGTTACCCAATCGTTGTCGGCGGCAACGGCCGAGGAGAGGGCCATAGCAGCTGAGAAGCCCATCAATACTACTTTCATGATTCTTGAAATTTTTCTATGTGATCGCATTTATCGGTTTCCTTAGTTGTATGATGTAGAAGATTGTTAGCTGACAAAGACTAAAAGCAATGCTCGTGGAGCTATATCAAAGAAACAGATTCGAAAGGGGTTGGTTCACTCCGTCGTTTGCCACATAGCCTTCTTCCATAGCCTGCAGGAATGCAGACTGACTCCGCGTCGGCGCACGATTGATTTCATCTGCTAATAAAAAGTCTGTGAAGATTGGGCCGGACGAGAAGGTAAACTTGGCTTCACTGGCGTTATAGATACTGCCGCCTAAGATATCTGCGGGCAGGATATCGTTGGTAAACTGTATGCGATTGAAGTCTAACTCGAGTATCACTGCTAGAGCCTTGGCCAACGTGGTCTTGCCTACACTGGGCACATCCACGGCCAGCACGTGGCCTCTAGCGATTATACTGGCCAGCAGTAGTTCAATTACGAAGTCATCTCCTATCCAATGCTGAGCCAGAGATTGATGCGCCTGCTCTACCAAGGAGACTAGCTGACTCAGATCGTCTTGTTTAGGTTGTTCTATTGATTCCACTGTTGATCCTATATGGACTCCATCGACGGATATTAGCAGCGGATTGGTCTATTTTCAGTAGAAGTTTGTTAATCTGGGTTTGCTGGAACCGAATTCGGCCAAAAATGTGTCCCAAGACGTGTTTAATAATAAGAAGGAATACATCATGCCAGTCCTCAATCCTTTCAACCGCCGCCTATCTATTGGTTTAACTACAGCAGCGGCAGCTCTAATGCTAAGCATCTCCGCTGCCGTGGCCCAGCCACAGGCACTGTTGGACAACTACACGCCGGTCACGCTGGAAGAGCTAGCCAATCCACCGGCAAGCGATTGGCTGATGTGGCGCGGTACACCGAATAATTGGGCTCACAGCCCGCTGGATCAGATCAACAAAGACAATGTAGACAGTCTGCGTCTAGCCTGGTCCTGGACCATGGAACCGGGTAAGCAAGAAACCACACCACTAGTGCACGATGGCATCATGTTCCTGCCACAGGCCTGTGACTTCATTGAAGCAGTAGACGCGACCGATGGCACGCCACTTTGGGAATACAGAAGGGCAACCGTCGATCATGTTGCACCGCTTTCCTGCGCGAATCGCAATGGCACTCTCTACAAAGATCAGTTAATTATAGCTACTCGGGATGCCTTTATCGTTTCCCTGAACGCTACCAGTGGTGAAGTAACCTGGGAGCAAAAGATTGGTGATTGGACGGTCGGCCAGCATTATTCAGGTGGACCACAGGTGTTCAATGGGAAGGTCATTACCGGCATGTCCGGTTGCTACTACATAAACACCAGCTGTTGGATTACCGCCCACGATGCCGATACGGGTGAGGAGCTGTGGCGTACCAATACAGTGCCGAAGATCGGCGAGCCAAATGGTGAGAGCTGGGGAGATGTGCCCAATGAGCAACGCCGCGGCGGTTCTGCCTGGATGCCGGCCAGTTTCGATCCTGAACTCAATCTCATTTTCATCGGCGTGGCTGTACCCATTCCCTGGGGAGAAATCCAGCGCGGCACTCGCGGTGGTGATGTCTTGTACACCAACTCCACTCTGGCACTGGATGCAGAGACTGGAGAGATAGAGTGGTACTTTCAATATATTCCTGCAGGCAATTGGGATCAGGATCATCCCTTCGAAAGGCTTATCGTAGAAACCGAAGTCACGCCAGATGCCGATGCAGTCTCTTGGATGAATCCAAATATAGCATCCAGTGAACGTAGAAAGGTCATAACAGGTATTCCTGGTAAGCCCGGTATCGTATGGACCTTGGATGCAGCCACCGGTGATTTTCTCTGGGCAACAGAGACCAATTATCAAAACATAATCGTTGGCGTAGATGTAGAAGGGCGCAAGGGAATAACGAATCCCGAAATAGACATCACTGAGATTGGGCAACAGAAGCTTGTCTGCCCAACCACCCAGGGCGGCATTAACTGGAACTCGGTAGGCTATAGCCCGCAAACCAATTCGCTGTATACGCCAACTAACAACACCTGCATGAATTTTGCTCTAAGGCCAGTGGAGCCAACCGTAGGTCTACACCATGCCTCCGCTAGAAGCAGCGTGGATATCGGACCCGAAGATACGGGTCAGGTTGGACAGTTTTCCTCCATAGATGTAGCAACTGGAGAGACACGCTGGACCTATAAGCAACGAGCCGGCATAGGCGGCTCAGTCTTAACAACAGGTGGCAGACTTGTTTTCGTCTCGGATGATGCCAGACGATTTCGTGCCTTCGATGCCGACAGCGGCGACATTCTCTGGGAGCAGGTTCTTAACTCGACAGCTGGCGGCTTCCCGGTGAGCTATAGCGTCGACGGAGTGCAGTACATTGCGATAGCGGCAGGCGAAGGCGTTAACTATCGACGTCACACGCCAGAGATTCGCCAGCGTGGCGGCGGCAATACTTTGTATGTATTTAGGTTGCCCTAACAGGAAAATAGGGAAAATGGAGCGGGCGACGAGATTCGAACTCGCGACATCTAGCTTGGGAAGCTAGTGCTCTACCAACTGAGCTACACCCGCTTAGATTTTTATTTAGCGTATAATGATTCTGCGCCATTTAGCTTTGAATGGGAATGCAGAATTTCGGTTTGTGCGGAGTAAAAATGGAAAACAACAAGATCGCAAAGTGGTCAATGAGTGGAGTAGGTGTGCTATTTCTGGCCTATGTAGGTTCTATCGTCTGGTTCGAAGCTAGACTTGGCTACAACCAACCACAGGGCAGCACCTCATTAGTCATAGCAACGTTTAGTGGCGACAACGAACGTCAAGAAAGAGTGTTGAGGCTTGAGCAGGTCGATGGCAATAATTATATCACTGCCAACCATTGGCCGCGTGCGTGGTACAACCAGGCGATTGAGAATCCGAACGTCGAAGTAAAGTTGCCGGGTGAAGATTCGTTCGGGAATTATTTGGTAGTACCATTGGAAGGGGACGAGGAAGAAAATATCAGAGAGGTCCGCAGCTTCGGTTTCGAATTTAGATTTCGAACTGGTTTTCCTCCGCGCTATTTTCTGCGGCTCGATTCGCAAACGTAACTAGAATCTGCAGCACCAATTTAAATTAAGGAAGGGAAGCATGTTGTACAGTTTAGGCGAGAATAAGGTGGATATTGCGGCCGAAGATTTTTACGTCGCACCGAGTGCTGACGTAATAGGAAATGTACGATTGGAAAACAACACCAGCGTCTGGTTCAACGCAGTAATTCGCGGCGACAACGAACTTATCACCATTGGTGAGAATTCAAATGTGCAGGATTGCTCCGTGCTGCATTCTGACGTAGGTTTTCCCCTAAGGATCGGCAAGAACGTCACCATAGGCCATAAAGTGATGCTACACGGTTGCACCATAGGCGATAACTCGCTGATCGGCATCAATGCCGTTGTACTCAATGGCGCGAAAATAGGTAAGAACTGTCTGATCGGCGCGAACAGCTTGGTGACTGAGGGAAAAGAAATTCCTGATGGATCGCTAGTGATGGGATCTCCTGCTAAAGTAGTAAAGGCTTTAACTGCACAGCAGCAGGTTGGGTTAGCTAGGAGTGCTGAGGTTTATGTTGCGAAGTTTAAACAGTTTAAGACGGAGTTACAGCAGGACGATCGATAACCGTTCTAGCAAACAACATCGACTCATTCTGCATGTTTGGTTCTCTTTAATCACTCACTATAGAATTCTAAATTTATGTTTTACGAACCCAAGAAAAAAAATCACGGACTGCCTAAGAACCCTTTCAATAGTTTGATTATCCCGCGTCCCATTGGCTGGATTAGCTCCGCTGACGGCTCGGGTATACATAATCTTGCACCTTATAGTTTTTTCAATGCGGTCAGTTACAGTCCACCAACCGTAATGTTTTCCGGCGGTGTAGGCTCAGCCTCAGATGGATTGAAAGACTCCGTAAGGAATATTGAAGCAACAGGCGAGTTCGTTTGTAATCTAGCCACCTGGGATACGCGCGAGCAAATGAACAAGTCTTCCCAGACGTTGCCGCCAGAAAGCGACGAAATAATGCTTTCAGGTTTGACTCCCGTCCCTTCCGAAATCGTCAGCGCCCCGCGCATCAAAGAAGCGCCAGTGCATCTGGAGTGCCGCTATCTAAAAAGCGTGGACATCCCGGGCTGGAATGAAAAGGATGCGTACCGAGTTATATTTGGTGAGGTAGTCGGAATTCACATAAAAGATGAATTCATTACCGAGGAAGGCTTGGTTGATGTGATAAAAATGCTGGCCATCGGAAGATTGGGATACAGCGACTATACCCGTGTAGATAGTGAATCCATATTCAGTATGAACCGGCCATAACTATTGAATTATTGGGTTTTGATATTTCCGAAAAATAATTCTTTCCTCGGTTAGCAAAGAGAAAGGGTCAGCAAGTTTTCCAAACCTGTGGCCCTTAATTCCGTCTTTATCGCAGATGAATCTGCCGTCCCCTTTTTGTATCAAGGGAGTAAGACTATTTCTGTGGACAGATCAGAAACTTCTCGCCCGTATGCTTCGCGTAATACTTCTGCATAGTTTCGACTTGCAAGGCGTCGCTCAACGAAATTTCATTGGTGTAGTTACTCGCAAAACTAGTCGTTAGTTCCTTCGCCACTCGACCGCGCAAACGCCCGGCTACTTCCATGCCAGCCTTGGCAAGAAAGTTTGGTAGCAACCAGCCACCGACGCCCCATGCCATGCCGTAGCCGCGGTTCAAGGTCGTGGCGGATGTATCGAGCCCACCATACAGATAAACCTGCTTGTGTTTGATCGAGCCGTAGATGCTGTAGGCGCCAGGAGTTCTCGCAGCTGCGCCTTCCATGCAAGTCAGAATGTTTGAAGCGAGCATGCCACCGCCAGTTGCATCAAAAGCTAGCGTCGCACCCGTTGCCTGAATGGCATCGGTCAGGTCGGACATAAAGCTATCTGCGCTGCTGTTAACTACATACTTAGCGCCCATGTCTTTAAGCAGAGTGGCCTGCTCTTGCTTTCGTACAATGTTGACTAGCTCAACGCCGTCAGCCTGACAGACGCGATTTAGCATCTGGCCTAGATTGGACGCAGCCGCCGTATGGATTAGTGCTGTATGGCCTTCCATTCTCATGGTCTCGATCATCGCCAGTACGGTCATAGGATTCACAAAGCTGGAAGCGCCATCTTTAGCGGTATGGCCTTCCATTAAGGGTAGGCAGGCTGATGCATCTAAGCAACGGTATTGGCCGTACATGCCACCACCGGCTATCGCAACAATCTTGCCATCCAAACTCTTGGCGGCCTCGCTATCTCCAGTCGCCACAACTGTGCCAGCACCTTCGTTACCTACGGTCAGTGCTTGGCCTATCCGTGCCTTCATAATTCGCATGCCTTGATCGGAGACAGGTGCAGTCAGTGCATTGTCAGTAGAGGTGGCCGCGCTCGTGTCTGTAAAGCCGAACATGACACCTAAATCGGAAGGATTAATAGGCGTTGCTTCAATTCTGACTAAGACCTGATCCACCCCAGGGGTAGGTGTTTCTTGTTCTTTCAACTCTAGGCGCAGCTCTCCAGACTCGGTTACGGTGGAGAACATCTGTAGATAGGTAGAATTTACTGACATGTAGTGCCTCTTTATTCGATGTGTTGGTTATTTAGTGCGCCGATTAAGGCACATTGGTTTCAATTTTCTCAGGCCGGCGGCAGTAACTGCCACCTTGCAGAAAGCGGCATACAATATACCAGTCCTAAACTAGGAACGGGACTGATTTATCGCCGCCATCTCCAACTCCTTTCTCTTAAAAGCTAGTAAAGTGACTGGTGGAGGCAGTCAGCCCGAATTAATGTATATTCTTTACAAGCCCGCCTATTCAGTTTGTTCACCTAAATGAAGAATCGTGACGGAGAATCCAAATGAGAATTCTTTTCCCCCTACTACTAATCAGTGTCAGTGCCACAAATACCATAGCACAGGACTATGCAGTCCCGAAGACTGAATGGGGTGTGCCTAACTTTCACGGTGTATGGAAACACGCCACGATTATGCCCTTTGAAAGGGCGGTAGAGCTGGGTGAGAAGCGTGCCTATACCGAGGAAGAGGCCCTTGTACTGGAAGGCGCTGTACAACAGAAATTTGAAGCTGCGAATGATCCTTTGAGCCCTGATCGTGCGCCACCGGAAGTTGGTGAAGCACTGCCATCGTTGGGCAATTACGATCTGTTCTGGCGAGAGGATGCCAAGTTTATTCCTACCATAGACGGCGAGTTTCGCACTTCGGCAATTACTGATCCTCCAAATGGGCGCATGCCTGATCGTGTCGCGGGCTTTAGCGAGAGTATGAACGCTAGGCCAGCTAATCGGCGTGGCCGCAATAGCGATGGTCCCGAGGGCCGGGGTTTGGGTGAACGATGCCTGTTGAACGGGAATTTCGGCAGTCCGGTTATGCGGCCGAGTATCTACAATAGCCACCTGCTGTTTAACCAGTCGCCGGGGTACATCAGCATTACTACTGAAATGGCGCACGATACTCGAATTATCAAAATAACGGATGATCATAATCCGGCGGCCCAAACGCAAAGAAAATGGATGGGTAGCTCAATTGGGCGTTGGGAAGGGGATACGCTGGTTGTTGAAACTACGCACTTCAATAATTGGCAGACATTGTATGGAGTGCCAACCGAGAACCTCACTGTCCTTGAAACCTTTAGAAGAGATTCCAACAACAAAATGATTTATGGCTTCACAGTAAATGATCCAACGGTGTTCACCGCTCAGTTCTCTGGGGAATATGCGCTTTCAAGAATTAACGAAGAAATTTACGAATACGCCTGTCACGAAGGTAACTACGGAATGACAGGAATTTTGGGCGGCGCTCGTCGCCTTGAACAGCTCGGATTGGAGCCATAGTCTACAAAAGACGCATCAAACAAATAGAGCGTAACGAATCAAAGGGGCCAGATTTTTTCAATAGGCCTAAACTATCGCTCCATCAAAATCCGATCTTCACTGGCTTCGCGTGAAACAACTATGGCGCGAGTTATTTTTGCCGTGTCCAGAAGGGTATTAAATTTTCCATCAACAATTTCCAGATGAGCCTGCAGCAGTTCGGCACTCTCCCATTTTTCAGTGAGGCAGATCTCAGTTGGGTCTTTCAGGTCTTTCGAGAAGCTGTAGCCGATACAGCCAGCGTCTTTTCTACTGCGTTGTGCTCTGTTTATGAGAGCCTGAATTACCTGCTCAACTTCATCAAGTGATTCGAAATTTACAGTGCCGGTTACGATAATTATTTTGCTACTCTATTTTTCATTGTAGGCGCTCGTTCTAGCACGAATAAATTTAAGCTTTAAGTCACGTAACAGCAAGGGGCATCAACAGGCTTAACTGCTATAACTTGCGCCAATGTAAATTGTCGGTCATGATCGTAAGCTGATTTTTTTAGGATGGAACACGAATAAAAAGGAATACCAATATGATCAAGCTAAGAACCCTATGCTCCGCCGCGTTGGCTCTAACTTTGTTTACTGCGCTTGGCGCGACTGCGCAAGATCGAGTCTATATCAACCCTAATCATGCTTCGCAGGCAGATGTGTCGCCCTTTAGTGGCGCGGTGCTAACTGGGGATACCCTGTATATCTCAGGCACACTTGGCTTAGAGGATGGAGCGGTACCTACAGATCCAGGGGCTGAGGCACGTAATGTCATGAACGGCATCAAGGCGCAGTTGGAAGACGCTGGAATGACAATGGACGACCTGACCTATGTGCAGATCTTCTGTTCCGACTTATCTCTGTACCAAGTCTTCAACGACGAGTACCGCACCTTCTTTACAGAGGAGTTTCCGGCTCGTGCATTTATCGGTGCTGGCAGCTTGTTGTTCGATGCTAATTTCGAAATTCAGGCTATAGCAGTTAAAAGATAGCACTTACAATGTAGCGGTTAAAAAGAGACTTCACGAGTCTTAACTAAAAAGAGTCTATTCAATGACAAACACAAAAAGAAATACTAGCTCGATCACAGCGGCTTTGGCTGCTTTCTTATCGCTGCCTTTGATGGGAGTCGCACAAGATTTCAGCGCCATCGAAATTACTACCATACCGGTAAGAGACAACATATATATGCTGCAGGGTAGTGGCGGTAATATTGGGGTATCTATCGGCGAAGATGGCGTGATCATTATAGATGATCAATTCGGGCCTCTGACGCAGAAGATCGAGGCAGCAATCGCTGAGCTTAGCGACAAGCCGGTGACATTTGTTATGAATTCGCACTTTCACTACGACCATACCGATGGAAATACAAATTTCGGTAGAGCTGGCGCCTACATCGTGGCGCAAGATAATGCGCGCAAGCGTATGGAAAGCACTCAGGTTCTTTCCGGTAGCGGCAGAGTACAAGAAGCTTATGGGGCAGTTGGTCTTCCGAAGATTACCTTCGAGGACAAGATGCGCTTCTACTTCAATGGCAATGCTGTTGATATCGTTAACACTGGGGATGGCCACACCGATGGCGATGCGCAGATATTTTTCCGTGAATCGAATGTGATCCATACAGGTGACATGTTTGTGCGTTATGGTCTCCCGTTCACGGATAGAGACAACGGTGGAACAACTGACGGCATGATCGATGCGCTTTGGAATATCTCCGCTTTGATTAATGACGACACGATTATTATTCCTGGCCATGGCGTGCTTTCTAACAGGGTAGACTTGTTGGAATTTCGCGATATGTTAGTGATTATTCGCGGACGCCTGGTACGCGCGAAAGTAGAGGGACTGTCAGCCGATGAGATGCTGGCGACTGAGCCGGCAGACGGCTATGCACCAGCCAATGAGGGGACCAATGATTGGCTGTTACAGGCTTGGGGCGAGTACACGAATTAGGCCTAGTTAGGGAAGAGTAAAAAGGGCTAGCAGGATAGGGCTTGCCTACCCTGCTAGTGCTCGATTATTTCTTAGATTTAGCAGCGTCTTGTAGCAGGGCACCGAAGCTGCCTACCGCTGGCTTCTCAGGTTTTCGCTTTACCGGTGATGGGAGTGCAGGCCGCGTCGATCTCTTAGCGGTACCTGTGCCGGATTCTTTCCCTGGGCTCTTCGCCTGAACCTCGTCATCGAGTCGCATAGTTAGTGCGATGCGCTTGCGTTGCAGATCAACCTCCATGACTTTTACTTTTACCACATCGCCGGTCTTCACAACTGTGTGTGGGTCTTTCACGAATTGATTCGAGAGTGCGGAGATATGCACTAGCCCATCTTGATGTACACCTACATCCACGAAGGCGCCGAAATTAGTCACGTTGGTGATCACGCCTTCTAGGCGCATTCCCGCTTTAAGATCTTTCATAGACTCGACGCCGTCTTTGAATTCGGCGGTCTTAAATTCTGGTCTAGGATCGCGACCAGGTTTTTCAAGCTCGACAAGTATGTCGGTGACTGTGGGTAGTCCAAATTTTTCGTCGGTATAGTCTGCTGGATTAAGCTTGGATAGAAATCTGCGATCACCCATCATTTCAACAATTTTTTTCTTGCTGGCTGTTCCAATTTTTTTGACGACGCTATAAGACTCAGGATGAACGGCTGAAGCATCCAGAGGATTGTCACCGTTGACGATGCGCAGGAAACCCGCTGCTTGCTCGTAGCTCTTCGCACCAAATCGTGGCACATCTTTTAAGTCGCGTCGGTTTTTGAACTCGCCATGCTGATTGCGATACTCAACGATATTGGTGGCGATAGAGGAAGAAAGGCCAGAAACCTGTTTAAGCAAAGCAGCGGATGCCATATTCACATCCACGCCCACAGCGTTCACGCAATCCTCTACTACCGTGTTCAAGCTTTGTCCGAGCTTGAACTGACTCACGTCGTGTTGATATTGGCCCACGCCGATAGACTTAGGGTCTAACTTCACCAGTTCGGCCAGTGGGTCTTGCAAACGTCGTGCGATTGAAATCGCGCCGCGTACGGTCACATCTAAGTCGGGAAACTCTTCTCTGGCTATATCTGAAGCGGAGTACACCGATGCGCCGGCTTCGCTAACCATGGCCTTATCGAGTTTGAGTTCTTTGTGCAGCTTGATTAGATCACCGGCAAGCTTGTCGGTTTCGCGTGAGGCCGTGCCATTGCCGATGGCAATGAGTTCGACACCGTATTTCTTCGCTAACTTTGCCAATACGGAAATGGATTCGTCCCATTGGTTGCGCGGTTGATGAGGATAGATAGTGGTGTCTTCCATGAACTTACCTGTGCGATCGACTACGCATACCTTCACGCCGGTGCGCAGGCCAGGGTCTAGGCCGAGGGTGACTTTGTTTCCCGCCGGCGGCGCCAAAAGAATGGCCTTCATGTTTTCCGTGAACACGCGAATAGCCTCGTCATCGGACTGATCCCTCAACTGTCCAAGTAGGTCAGTCTCTAGGCGATAGATAAGCTTGATGCGCCAGGTCCAAGTGATAACTTCGCTTAGCCACTTGTCAGCAAGGCGGCTCTTGTTCTGGATACCGAAATGATTGGCAACCATACCCTCGCAAGGGTCTGTGGCACCGGATTCAAGGCCCGCACTACCAATTTCAACCGACAGAAAGCCTTCCTTACGACCGCGAAAAACAGCGAGTGCACGATGGGAGGGAATCTTATTTAGGCGTTCGCTGTAATCGAAGTAGTCCGTGAACTTGGCGGCATCCGCTTTGTTCTTCTCTACAACACTGGCGCGAAGCTCGCCGTTGTCCCATAGATGATTACGTAGCCTGCCCATAAGGGCGGCGTCTTCGCTGAAGCGCTCCATGAGAATATCGCGTGCGCCGTCGAGGGCCGCCTTGGTATCTTCAAAGCCTTCGCCGATAAATTCTGCGGCTTGTGCTTGTGGGTCGAGAGTTGGGTCGGCGAACAACTTATCTGCCAATGGCTCCAAGCCGGCTTCGATGGCAATCATGGCCTTAGTGCGACGCTTTTTCTTATACGGCAGATACAAGTCTTCTAGCTCGGTCTTAGTCTCAGCGTTACGGATTTGTTTCTCAAGCGCAGGTGTTAGCTTTTCCTGTTCCTTAATGCTCGCGACTATCGTCTCCACGCGATTATCCATCTCGCGCAAGTAACGCAGGCGTAACTCTAGGTCGCGCAGTTGCAAATCATCCAGCCCGTCAGTTGCTTCTTTTCGATATCTGGAGATAAAGGGAACCGTAGAGCCCTCATCGAGAAGAGCGATTGCGGCGCTAACTTGTTCGGATCTAACGTTTAATTCGGTGGCGATTTTCTGGGTGATGATTGGAGAGGGGGTATCGGTAGCGGTCATTACAATCCTGCATTCCCAGTCTTAGAATTGGAAAAATTTGTTAGTTAAAGAGCCGGGTATTTTACGCTTACTTAGGGTATTTAAACTATCGGAATTACAATGATCAGTGTAGTTGATGGTCTATTAGCCCATGAATGACAATACTTACGGATTAGGTGTTAAGTGTTAGGAATTGTCTCAGCTCTTTCTCGTAATCGCTTTGCGGTCGATCATCCGGGGTCTGCCCGTGAACGAATCCAACTCTTCAGGAGTAACCGGATCATTTCCTTCCAGCAGTAATTGCATGTGATCAAACTGATCGTTGCCCCAAAATAATTGGCCTCCAATTATCATCGTAGGTACACCAAATACTCCATGGGCAATCGCGTTATCAGTCTCACTGATAAGTGCGTTCTTAGTTTCAGCTTGTTTTATTTTTTGCTCGAAACCCTGACAGTCGATACCTTCCCTCTCTAGTATAGAGATCAATCTCGCCACATCACCCAAGTCTTCGCCCTCTGTCCATCCTGCCTTAAAAATGGCACTGATTACTGCATGTTGATCGTTCCCACTTACTTGGTTTAGAGACATTCGCAATGATGGCAGGGGGTTGAAGGGGTGGTATTTTGGGGGGCTGTAATCGAAACCTTCAAGTGCTGCATAGCGCTTACAGTACCGGCCTACCCACTGACTCTTGGGTGGTATCTCAGCGGGTCCCATATGCCCCCAGTGATCTAATAACTTACCGAACACGACAGGGTGTGCCCTGAGCTCCAACTCAAATTGCTCACAGAATTTCTCGATCCTAAGCCACGAGAAGAAGGCAAAGGGAGAGAGGTAGTCGAAATAAAAATCTAAGCTTGTAGGTTTCATGAAACTGATAGTACGAAATATAGGGGTCTAGAGTAAGGTCTAACTGGAGCCGTTTGAGCTAAAAACTAAACTAAACAGATAAGGAGGTAGGGTGTGTCAAACATGATGGGGTTCTGACGCCGATGATGCGAAAGTTAGTTGTTAAAGTAGGTAGATGCTGATCTAGCTCCAATGGGTTCCTTCATAGTAGCGCGTGCCCCTATGTCCTTTCTTAGCAACCGGCTTCGCAATCTTCTCGCCTGGGCAATCAACGATTATTAACGTCCTTGGCCTGCCTGACTTTGGGTTTACTGCGCCGCCAATCAGCTCGCGAATACGAAGCCTGCCTCTGAGTTGATCGTTGAAGATTGTATAAACAAAATCACCCACGTTTAACTTAGAAGGTTTGCCCGCCATGTGGAATTCAAATTCCGCGCGAGACCCATCGAAGAGTGAGTCAATTCCTTCAATGCCCCTGAATGCGGGAATAGTCTTTGTAATACCAAAATTCATATCAGTAGCAGGTAGATAGTTAGTAACTAATAAATGCTAGCTGAACAAATCGAAAGTGCCAAAGTCTCCACCTAACAAATTCGCGGAATCATTATGTCCTAGCCAACCCTGAGTAATTGTTTGGTAGACCTTTCTAAAATCTGTGGTGTAAGCAAGGTTGTCGCCGTCTGCCAATTTCGTAAGGCTAGGCAGTTCACCGTAGTGACCTCCCTTAACCTGGTTGCCGACAACGAACATGGCATTGGCGGCCCCATGGTCGGTGCCGAGGCTTACGTTCTCGGGCACACGACGGCCGAATTCCGAAAAGATCATCAGCGCTACGTCATCGGCGCGACCGATGCGTTCTAAGTCTCTTATGAATCCAGCTACGGCATCGGAAGTGTAAGTTAACAGCCTGCGGTGTAGGTTGTTCTGAAACACGTGTGTGTCGAAGGAATTATTTCTATAGGATACGTAGTAGAGGCTAGTTGGCATGTCGGCATCTAAAAGTGCGACGACCTTCTGCAGGTCCAGACCGTTCACGCCGTAATCGACAGGCGAGTCGTATTTCGACCAGGCATCACGCACTAGTGCGGAGGCATCGTTGGCGCTACGGGCGATGTCCAATAGGAAGCGCCGCGAAGGATTTTCTACCTCGCCGATATTAGGCACTATATTTAGAGCCTCTTTTTCTGCGGCGAAGGCTTCGCGCATGAATCGATTCGGGTCATCGAACACAACCGGCACATGTTTCTCGCTTTTCACCGCCAATGATTGTTTAGAGCCGATGTTCACCAGATAGTTCGAGGGTGCGGATGGCGCTATCGAGTCGGCAAGCTTGCCAACCCAGCCATACTCGTCGCCACTGTTAGGTGCTGCTGTGTGCCAGTAGGCCATTGAAGTGAAGTGAGAATAGGAAGGGTTCTCGTAACCGCAGCCATGAACAATGGCCATCTTGCCGTCTTTGTAGAGGCTCTCGAATCCAGCCATGCCAGGATTGAACCCAAAGTGGTCGTCGATGATGCGCAATTCGCTCTTGGGAATGCCTATATTCGGCCGCTGCCGATAATAGGCATCGTCGCCGTAGGGTACGACAGTATTCAAGCCATCGTTGCCGCCGGAGAGCTCGAGTATGACCAGTATCTTACCGCTAGCTGCAGCCTGTGCGGCGGCGGCTTGTGCTGCCTGCGCGAAGGCGGGCGGCACCATGCTCATCGCGCTGAGTCCAGCCATGCCAGCTAGTAGTTCGCGGCGATCTAATGTTTTGTCTTTTCTATTTTTCTTCATTGTCTGGCCTCATTATGTGTTCATGAGTTAACTATTTATACAATTAGCCCAATTGAAACTCGGGCTGACTCATTATCAGGTGCAGCACCAAGCGAAGCGAATCTTCCATATAAGATTGCGCTTCGGTAATACTCGTTGTGCCAAGATCTTCATCGAGGAAGCTTATCAACATGCTTCTAGTACTATTATCTGGTTGTACGCGCATAAATCTGGCGAGCAGATAGTCAACCGCCTCGCTGGTATTCTCTACGCCATGCTCGTCAAGCATTTTGCTGAGGTTTAGGCGGGCCGTGTGGCGTGGTATAGGTATTACTCTTTCGATCGCCATCTGCCAGCCACGAAAACTTCCGTAACGTGTATTAAATTCCTCGTCACGGTCCGCCAACATATTGGACTCCGCCATGATGCCTCCCTCGCCTAGCGAGGATGGCTGAGTAGCGGAGGTGATATCCAAACCTTGTCGAATACGATCGGCAACGCTGCGAATCTCTGAGCTGCCATTGACTCTGTCTGGTGGTACAAAATTAATATCGGGAAACAACACGTCGCGAGCGAAATTACCGCGCTCTAGTAGCAGTCCCGGAGTCATCCAGCTGCGGCCACCGGCCCAGCCGGCTATAGTTGGTGGTCGAAATAATGATTGGCTGAGGGCGGCGGTTGCTTGGTTAAAATCAGGTACACCTGGCGTGCTTTCTAAACCAAGCTTTCGATAGGTAGAAACAGCCAGCTGCACCGGGCTCTTTATTTGACTGCCGACCGAAGGTGCGCTGTAAAAATCTTTGGAGATAAAGATAGCTTCCAAGAGAGTTGCTACGTCGTAGCCTGCGTCACGTAAAGTGTTGCCCAATTCTTGGGCTAGAGCTTGACTCAGCTCTTCTCGCACGAAGAACCGATAGATCTTGCTAGCGACATATTCTGCTGTAACCGGCTGTTCCATAATTAGGTCGATAATCTCGACGCCGTCGAAGTTTCCGCTGTGGTCTAGAAAAATCTTTACGTCGTTATCGTGCTGGTCCTCGTTGATCACGAAATCCAGGTCCACGTAGTTCCAGCCGGTAAAGGCGCGGGCGGCCTCGCGTATATCAGTCTCTGAGTAGTTACCAACGCCCATGGTGAATAATTCCATTATCTCGCGAGCGAAGTTTTCGTTCGGGGCGCCTTTCAGATTCACGCCAGCATCGAGGAAGGACAGCATGGCTGGGTCTTGCGCGACCGCCACCATGAGGTCACGAAAACTGCCTGTGCCCATCTCGTGAAACAGTTCTAATTCATTCAACAGCTTGCGGTAGTCACGTACCTTGGTTTCATTGATTGCATAGTGGCCATGCCAGAACAAGGCCATTTTTTCTTGAAGTGGATTATTAGAGGCAACCATACGATCGGCCCACCAGTAGGCGACGCGATTGGTTTCCAATCTACTGGCTCTGAGCCAGTAGAAGAACTTATTTACAACCGGCTGCAGCCGGCGGTTTCCCTCAGGCTTTACTCTTACTCCCAAGGCCTGGCCGGTTGCTTTCGCTAGTTCTGTAGTCGCAGGGCGGCTGGGCGGGAAGGGTTCTAACCCAGCATCGTGTATACCGGAGTGCTCAAAGGCTTGAAGATGGCGGTTATTTGCTGAGTCGAAATTCACTAGGCTGTTCACTGCCGCTTTTGGGGACAGGGCTGCTAGTGCTTCTATTTGTGCGGGCGTCCCACCAAAGCCAGCGCGTTCTAGCAGATGAGCAGCAGTTTCGTAGTTCCAGTCTGCGTTTGCGATCGGGGCGAGGTCATCCTGCCAAGAGGCAAGACCCGCCAGTTGCGCCGTGCCTGCGTTGGACAGCAGAGCCAGTGTAATGCTTGTAATAGCTAAGCAAGCGAATCGATTCGGTGCGCGAAGCATGGGGAAATCTCCAGATGTCACTGTAAAGTCACACTTTATTCTATTTTTCGAAGGGGGGACAGGTTGCGTTATTCTATTTTTTTGGATTCGCCTTGCTGGAGCAGCAATAAAACGGTTCTACGCTGGGTTCACTCTCTTTTTGTTTTCCTTCTCTGCTTGCGTAAGAATGCAAATACGGTGATTCTAGAAACTCCACTACGAGAGGAAAGATAATATGTTGGGAAAAATACGACTGGCGTCTTGCTTACTGGTTGCCCTAGTGCTCATTGGTAATGCGCAAGCGCAGAGCCAAACACAAATTGATTTCCGTCCACTCACCCAAGAAATGCTGAACAATCCCGATCCTGAAGATTGGCTGATGTGGCGCGGCGGTTATAACAATTGGGGTTATAGTCCGCTGGATCAGATCAATCGTGAAAATGTTGATCAATTACGCCTAGCCTGGTCTTGGTCGTTCGCTCCAGCAGCCCTTGGCTCCAACGGTATGCAGGTGGAGCCCACTGTCTACGATGGCATTATGTACATACGCCATTCCGATGAGAAATATTCTGCCCATAATGCCGCTACTGGAGATTTGATTTGGCAATACTCTCGCCCCCTGCCAACACAAATCGTTGCAGGTGATACCCGCTTAACAATGCACAGGGGTAGGGGGGTATTCATCTATGAAGATAAGCTAATCTCCCATGCCACCGACGGTACCTTGTTTGCGCTGAACCCAAGCACAGGAGCGCTTTTATGGGAATCGATTATGACCGATTTCCGCAGCGGTGCGCAGCCCAGTGGTGCGCCGGTGGCGTTTGGTGGTTCGGTAGTTGTTCCCTATAACTGCACCGCATGGACAGCCGCTGATCCCTGCCATATGTCAGCTTATGATGCAGACAATGGCGGCTTGCTTTGGCGCTGGTATACCAGCCCTACGGCACAGGACCCTATGCACAGCACATGGGGAGATGAGCCGCAGATTTATCCCCTAGAGCGCCGTCGTAATATGTCGCCTTGGATGACTCCGGCGGTAGACAGCGAGCGCGGCTTGTTTATTTTTGGTGTTGGATCCAGTGCGCCACAACAACCTCAGCTTGCCGGTACTAATGGCGAATGGCCTGACCGCCTGTATCAAGGTTCAACCGTGGCATTGGATCACCGCACCGGCGCATTGGTGTGGTGGGCTCAGCATCATTCTGATATGTGGAACGATGATTCTGTCTATGATCGAATTCTCGTCGATGCGAAACTAAATCCCGGCGCACCAAATTCGCTGGGCCAAAATCCAGATATCGATCCTGATCAGACTCGCGAATTAGTTATTGGTTCTTTTTCTAAGGACGCAATTTTTTATGTCTATGACAGAACCGACGGTAGTTTTCTGTACGCACGACCAACCGCGTATCAGAATGTCATCCGCAGTTACGACGGTGCAACAGGGGCATACACTACCGAACCTGATGCAATTATGATTGCCGAAGAAGGCAGAGAGGCAACTATTTGTCGAGAGAACAGACAGATCCCTCAGGGTGCCTACAGTCCTTTAACGAATGCTTACTATGTGCCGGCTTTCAACGGTCCTTGCTCGGTGATGTCTATGCGCTCCACTGAGCCCACAATTGAAACAGGTTACAACACCACTTACAGCGCCACTGTACCGAGTCCCGCCGCACAGCTTGGTCAACCGGAAGCGATCGATGTGACTACTGGCAAGACTCTATGGCGACTCGAGCGAGAAACGCCGTTATATGGCATGTTAACCACCGGCGGTGGCCTGTTATTCGCGGCGGACACCAATAGACGTTTTCACGCCATCGACCAGTGGACTGGAGAAACGCTTTGGCAGACCATATTGAATGGTGCCAGCGATATGGCGCCGATTTCCTTCGCAGTGGACGGTAGACAATTTGTCGCAGTGATAGCACCAAGTGGAACTCAGGCAGCGGCGCAGCATGCTGGGCAATTGGGGTTGCCCTCGCTTACCGGGCTGCACAATGTTGGACATACAATGTTCGTATATGCGCTTTAGAGGAGAATGGCGTAGGTAATACGGTGAAGGAAAGAGGGAATGTGAATTAGTTAGAGCTACTAAGCTCAGGTAGATACCCTTACAGTAAAAGAATAACTGTGCCCTATTCTTTTACAAGAAACGTGATAGGATTCTTTTGTATGAGAACATTAATTCTAAATGTGATTGGGCGCGTTATTTGCGCAACCTTGCTGCTTAGTTTATCTGCTCTAGCGGCGGCACAAGGCAGAGCTGTGATAGAGGTAGCTACCTTAGGCCCGCAAATTGGCGACCCTGTTCCCTCGTTCAGCCTCAGGGACCAGCATGGTCAAAATCAAACTCTGGAATCTATCGCCGGTACGAACGGCACCATGCTGTTGTTCCACCGTTCCGCGGATTGGTGACCTTACTGCAAAGCGCAACTCGTGGAGTTGCAGGACCGTCTCGAAGAACTCAATGCTTCTGGCATTGGTGTGGCCGCTATTAGTTATGATTCCCCAGAAGTTCTCGCTGAGTTTGCGCAGCGCCGAGGCATCACCTTTGCCCTACTCGCAGACATTGATTCTACCGCCATTACCGATTTTGGCATTCTCAATACTGTGGCCGAGGAAGGTCTCGGCCCCAACGGCGACGATCCCGAAGTGGTAGCCGATGTTGCAAAATATGTGTCCATGTTTGGCGCCAGTAACTTGATTGTTGGAACGCCGTATCCCGGCACCTTTATGCTGGATGCTGGCGGCAGGGTTAGCGCTAGATTTTTCGAGGAGTTCTATCGGGAACGCAATACAACGTCAAATGTGATGCTGAAGATTGGTATCGGCGTCTCGCCGGTTGCCGCGATTGAGGGTTCCACGGCACAACTAAAATTTACGGCCTATCCGAGTAATTCTTCGATAACAGTAGGTACGCGCTTTTCGGTCGCTGTGGACGTAGTACCAAATACAGCTATGCATGTGTATGCACCGGGTGCGGAGACTATGGGTTATAAAGTAATCGGTCTAAGTTTCGAGCCAGATGAATTGCTGCGGTTCGAGCCGGTGGAATTTCCAGAATCCGAAATCTATCATTTCAAGCCGCTTGATGAATATGTTCCGGTTTTTCAGCAGCCTTTCACCTTGCTGCAGGAGATCGTGGTCGATGCTTCTGAGACATCCGAGGGGATTATGAGCCAGATGGATACACTGACACTGTCCGGTACTTTCCAGTTCCAAGCTTGTGACGATGCTATCTGCTATTTACCGACTAGCCTCCCGGTGTCTCTGACACTGGACATCGACAACCCCGATCGGCAAAGGGCGAATTCTCGATAATTGCTGAACAAATTCGTGTTTTTTCCTCCTGGTAACAACATCCAAGACGGTTTGTAAGAATTTCTGCTTATTCATTCTGACTCTCCCGACTCATCTAGCCCTCGGTCTAAGTGGATTGTGGGCGGGGTGGTGAAATATTCTCCCAGGATTTCGCAGTCCCCCTGCGCAGTATGCTACTCGTAGTATTCCTGAAAGCGTCGTTCTGACTCCCACTTGTCTATGAAGAGTACCTCCCCGGGTTTTTCTTGATCGACAGAGACATCGAAGCTTTTATTTCCAGAAAAGTTTCGACTGATCTCAAATCCGCCATGGATAACTGCTAAAAATCCTTCGACTTTTTCTGTCTGGATGGACAGTTCTGAGGTGATGAGCAAGGACAGCGCTATGGGTATAGGCATGGGTGACTTTTCCTTCGGTTTTGAGTGGTTGGTGAAAGGCATTATCCACAAGAGCATGTCAAAAACTGTCAGTAGTCTAATGCCTCGCAGAAAATAGGTTTATAGGAGGAAAATAGCGCGTATTGCAGAATCAGAATGCTTTTACACCGGCACTAGTTCATATATGCTGTCGAAGCGATCGAATAATAATGAGGACACAAGAAATGGCCAAATCTGCAGGCATAAATAGAAGAACATTCATCAAAAACGCTAGCATCACGGCCTTCGCTGGGGCGACCGGCGGCATAGCTACGGGCTCTACCGTAGCCTCCGCGGCCAGTAGCTCAAAGATGGCTAATGGGAAATACGATTTCGACACAGTTTATGATCGGGTTGATCACAATACGGCCCGCTGGGACTCCCCGCCCAAGAGCTACCCAGAGGGCACTTTCAAATACGGCATGGGCGTTGCGTCCATGGATTTCGAGTGCGCGCCTTGTATTACCGAGGCAATAGCCGAGCGTAACAAACATCATAGCTGGGGCTACATGAGTAGCACCGAACCTCTGCGCGACCAAGTCGTGAAGTGGAATGGCGAGCGCCATGGCGTTGACCTTCCCAATGATGCGATTACTATTTCCGATGGTGTATATGCTGGCATGATTGCCGCCATGCGCTCATTGGTCGGCTCCGGTGGGAAGGTATTAATTAATACACCTGCTTACAATGGCTTCTACACGATGAATCGTAATGCGCGGACGTTAACAGTTGATAGTCCCTTGGTTAAGGTCAACGGCCGTTATGAGATCGATTGGGAAGATCTAGAAGCAAAGATGACCCCAGATGTTCGCGCGATGATCGTCTGTAATCCTCAGAATCCTACAGGTAATGTCTGGAAAGAAGACGAGCTCCTGCGAATCGGTCGTCTCTGTCTAGAACACAACATTGTAGTTTTGTCTGATGAAATTCATGCCGATTTTGTCCGGCCTGGTCACAAATATACGCCATTCGCCAGCCTTCCAGATCAAGCCGTGGTAAATAACAGTCTAAGTTTTAACGCTATCAGTAAGACGTTTAATCTTGCAGGGATGAAGAATGCTTACTTTTACTCCAAGAACCCTCGACTGAAGGCTAGGGTGGATGAATATCACTTTGCAGAGTTGAGCACGCTGGGCGTAGTTGCAAATGAGGCTGCCTATAAAGATGGCGCCGATTGGTTCGCACAATGCCTAACCTACATCGATGGCAGTCACGACATGGTTGAGAGCTACATTAAGCAACACATGCCTACGGTAGGTTACACCCGTAATGAAGGTACGTTCATGACTTTCCTAGATTTCAGCAAGACCATGGAATCGATCGGTGCCAGCGAACAGTACAAATCACACGGTAAACAATCGCCAGAGCACTATTTACAAGATTGGCTGGTGCACAATTCCGGAGTGTATCTGAACCCGGGTTCAAATTACGGAACCGGCGGCGCAGGACATATGCGCATGAACGTCGCCTCTTCGAGGCATGTGCTAAAAGATGTATTTGACGCCTTGGCGTCAGCTGTAAATAAAGTCTAAAAGCAAAATATAGAAGGGTTGGATTTTTCCAACCCTTTTTTTGACTCTGTTTTTTGTAATAAGGATAGTTGTAAAGATCAAACTTTCCATATTAATTATTGATAGACACCGTATTCCCAAATAGAGGATTTCCGATCATGAAAATGACACGTCGCGGTTTTGTAGGAACCATTGGTCTGGGCAGTGCAGCCGGACTTCTTTCCAGTGCGGGATTAACCAGTCGTAATGCTAATGCAGCCTCAAGCTACGAGAGTGATCCTACCTACGATGGAGGCATCATGCAGCTCAATCAGAATGAGAGTGCGCGTGGCCCTGGTCCTAAGACAATGGAGGCGATCCGCTCCCACGTCACTAGACGCGTTGGTCGTGGCTATGCGCCAGATCATGTGAATGAATTGCGGGCTACACTGGCAAACGGTTACGGAGTCACAACTGACAACGTAATTCTTTCTACGGGTTCTGGGCCATTGCTAGTAGGGGCGGCTCGGGCGTTCTGTTCTGAGAGTAAAGCACTGGTCACTACCGGTCCTACTTACACGACAGCTGAGCAAACTGCGCGACTGATAGGAGCGCCAATACGAAGCATACAAGTCGATAGTTCTACTATGGGGGTAAACTTGGAGGGTTCGGCCGAAGCCGCCGTAGGCGCAGGCTTGGTGTATTTTTGCAATCCAAACAATCCGACAGGCACGGTGCATTCACCCGCAGCAGTTGAATCTTTTATTCGTCGTGTTCAGCGCGAATCACCAAACACCAAGATGCTTATTGATGAGGCCTATATCAACTATGCGGCCGATGATGCTATGCAAACAGCCTTACCGCTGGCGATGGAATTTGAGAACGTGTTTATTACGCGCTCCTTCTCCAAGGCACATGGTATGGCCGGACTACGTGTTGGCTACGCTTTAGGTCAGGAGGCAACGCTCGATGCGGTGAGTAGTGCTTGGGGTATGGGAGATATAAACATGCTCAGTGCGATTGCCGCGATTACTGCCTTCAATGATAAAGAGCATATTGACTGGGAACGGCAGGAGAATACGGAGATACGCGCCTTCGTCGTCGCCGCGTTCAATGACATGGGCTATGAAGTACCGAATTCCCACACCAACCATATTTTTGTAAACCTAGGTAAGCCTGCAAAAGAATTTCGAGATGCCTGTCTTGAGAACAAGATCTTGGTTGGTCGCGATTTTCCGCCGTTTGAACAAACTCACTGCCGTATCTCTATGGGAAGTAGGGAAGAGATGCAAAAAGCAGTAGAGGTTTTTAGAAAAGTTCTCGCTTAGATTGATAAAGCGGATCAGGGAGCTAAAAGGGGTCACAGTATAAATGCAGTTCTGTATTTATACTGTGACCCCTTTTAGTTAATTTGCTCCTCTGTTCTGATCAAATTTGTATAGCATTTTGTAAATGCTCAATTAGTATCCAAGACACCCGTTCGTCAAGACCAAGAGGTTCACTCATGCGATCATTCTCAACTTTTTCAGCGCTGAAGGAAAAACCACTCAATACTTTATTTATTCCATTTTCTATAGCCGCGTTGATTTCTGCTTGCTCGCCAGAATCTTCAGATCCGGGTTTGATGGAAATTGAATCCATGTCCCCTGAGGTTGAGAATTCGCGTGAAATCATTTCACCAAAACAAGTACAAATCCGTTGGACTACTCATGGCATTCCACATATCAAGGCAGATGATTGGGAAGGCCTTGGGTATGGCTTTGCCCATGCTATTGCGACGAATACAATCTGCGTTCTGGCGCGGGAGTTCGTTACTGTGCGAGGTGAGCAGGCGAAATATTTTGGAGCGACCGAACGCAATGTCAATGCAGATGCTTTCCACCGTGCACTGTTGCATGAAGAGAAAATTGAAGAATATTTGGCTTACGGGTCGAGTGAAAGTCACGAATTGGATGCTGGGTATGTAGCTGGCTATAACAATTTTATTGATACACAGGCGGGCAATATGCCTGCTTCTTGTAACAATGCCCCATGGATAACTCCTATAAACGAAGGAGACATAGCGAAAATGGCGATCGGAGTGGGCATTCGTTACGGTCTAGGTCGTGTTACGAATGAAATAGTAACTGCGCAGCATGGACTCGAATTGGCTCAGTTGAATGCTCTTGATCTGTTTGTTGATCCTCAAATGATTGGCAGTAACGCACTTGGTTTTGGAAGTGCATTGACCGATAGCGGCCGTGGCATTCTTCTAGGGAATCCGCATTATCCTTGGCATGGCCCATCTAGATTTCACATTGCGCACCTTACGCTTCCCGGCAAAGTCGATGTGATGGGTGCCAGCTTGGTGACTACCTCACGAGTGGCGATAGGATTTACGGAAAATGTGGCTTGGTCGCATACAGTTTCCACTGCGCTGCGTTTCACCATGTTCCGACTCGATCTAGTTGCGGGCAATCCGATGACGTATCGGCTTGGGGACGATGTGCACAACATCGAGGCTCTAGAAGTTGAAGTTGAAACAGATGGAGAATCTATTAGTCGCACCGTACACATGACACACCTGGGTCCGGTAGTTGTTGGGAAAACTACACCGTGGAACGATCAGCATGTCTACGTAATGCGAGATGTGAATTATGAGAACTATCGCTCAGGAGACCAGTACAAAGATATAAACAGTGCTCGTAATGTAACCCAGCTGCGCGAAGCGCTCGCAACTCATCAGGGTGCGGCATTTGTAAATACCATTGCGGCCGATGCAGATGGTGGAGCTTTGTATGCCGACATGTCGGCAATCCCCAATGTGTCATCTGAATTGATAGAGCGCTGTGCAGTCGATACCGAGAATGGACAGCGAGCAATAACGCTCAACGGTTCAGATCCTACGTGCAATTGGCAGATCGATTCACGGGCCGCTTACCCGGGATTGATGCCACCTACAGAACAACCAAGTCTGATTACCGATACCTACGTGAGCAACAGCAATGATTCTTACTGGCTGTCAAACCCTGATAAGCGGCTGGAAGGCTTCTCTCCAATAATTGGTAACGAGCAGAAAACTCGTTCGTTGCGAACGCGTGCAGGATTAAAATTTGTAGAAGAGGTGCTGAATTCAGATCAGAAATTCAATCAATCTATGGTTCAAAATTTACTATTCAACCACCGGCACTACGGCGCTGAAGTTTTTCTTGATGACATTTTGACTGTCTGTAAGCAGAGCGAAGATCTTCTGGAAGCCTGTGAAATTTTAGGGCAGTGGGACAGGCGGCAGAATCTGGATAGTGTTGGTGCAGTAATCTTCAATAGGTTTTGGAGTATTGCCAGAACTGTACGTGATCACTACTCGGTTCCTTTTGATGTCAACAACCCCATTCACACGCCCAGTGGTTTGAAAATAGAAGAGACAGCCACGCAGGATTTTATAACAGCGTCTTTGCAAGAGGCAGTGGCTTCATTGAGCGAGGCTGGGATTCCGCTGAATGCGAAATGGGGAGATGTGCAGTTTGTTCTACGTAATGAGGAGAAGATCGGCATACCAGGAGGTTCAGGTAGACAGGGTATGTTCAGTGTGATCACATCTCGTTTTGATACAGACAAGGGTGGTTACAATCCTATCACTCATGGCAATAGCTACATCCAAGTGGTTACTTGGAATGACGATGGCACGCCGAATGCCAAGGCCATCCTAACCTATTCGCAATCTCCAGAACCAGATTCGGCATTCTACTCTGATATGACTAAGCTATATTCCCAGAGCCAATGGGTCGATTTGCCCTTTACGGATGAGCAGATTGCCGCGCAGCTGATCGGGGAAGAAAATTTACGCTATTAGCTCGAGATGACAGATTCGCTCACTTACGGCACTTAGCGGGGCCAGAGTAAAATTTATTCGCACTTTGTTGCAGCGGCAAATGCAGTGTAAATAAATTTTACTCTGACCCCATTCATTTTCACCCTATCCTCTTCTACAAACAGCGGCGATACATGGCGAACAATCGTTCCCAATGCCGCTCCGCCGATTTCTTGTGGTATTTGTCGCCGCGTTTGGGGAACACGAAGCCGTGTTCAGTATCCGGATACCATTCGATGCGCGAGTTGAGGTTAGTGCCTCTAAGATAATTTTCGAGGCCATCCACCATCTTCTTCGGTGCATATTCGTCAGTCTCGGCGCAGCCGAAGTACATCTCTCCTGTTATCATTTCTGCATCGAGATGTGGAGAGTCTTCCTTGTCGGAGTAAAGGTAGACGCCATGAAAGGAGGCGCTAGCCACTATGCGATCGGAAAATTTAGCGGCGGCAGCGAAAGCGAAAGGACCGCTCATGCAATAGCCGACGCATCCCATCTTGCCGTCTCGGGCTGCCGACTCTTCGTCTGCAAAATCTATTAGCGACTGTATGTCCTCGCAGACCATGGCATTGCTTAACGAGGCCATATGCTCGTGCATCACCTCGCGGCTAGACTCTTGAATTTTGAATTCCCGAACACGGCGGTAGTAGAGATTCGGTAACATGACGTAGTAGCCGGCAGTGCCGAGCCGCCGCGCCATGTCGTGTAATTCTTCGCGCTTACCTGGCGCGTCCATAAGAAGCAGGATAACTGGATGCGGGCCTTCTTCCTCAGGATGAGTGACGAAGGTATTCATGGCGCCATCTTTCGTTTGTAGTTCTATCTCTCGATCAATCATAGTCGGCTGTCTTTCGGTTATAGGTTTATTAGTTGGAGAAGCAAAGGTAGCAGAAACCCAATGATCTTCAACACTAGTGTGCAAAGGGGCTGAATAGCAGACGTGAATCTAGCCTAAACTCCTGTATATTGACTTCATTCATCTGACTATCCCGGGGCTTTTGACATGAAAACAACTACTAACAGATTCAGTATTCTAAAACTCTTGTTTGGTCTATCCGCAATATTTCTCTCCCTACATAACGCGGTAGCTCAAGATGCAGTCGCTATTGATGTAAAGATTACTGTCCTTTCATCGAATCTCGCCAATGGAGCGACGGTAGGAGAGTGGGGCTTGTCGGCCCTAGTGGAAGTGGATGGTAACTGCATTTTGTTTGACGCGGGGCGCTACCCGGATACTGTGATCAGGAATGCTGCAGTGCTTAACGTCGATCTGTCTTGTGTCACCGACGTGGTGCTTAGTCATTACCATTTTGATCATACGACGGGCTTGTTGCCGCTGATAGATAACTTAAGAGCAATTAATCCTGAAGCTATCCAGCGCGTTCATGTTGCCGATGGTTTTTTCTCGTCGCGTCGAAGTGCCGGTTCAGGCAGCGATGCCCAAAGCAACCAGATGATTGGCCTACGTGATTCAATCGAGGCGCAGGGCGTTGAATTTCTAATTCACTCCGAGGCGACTGAAATTTTCCCGGCGGTATGGGTGTCTGGCCCTGTTGAGCGCCGGCATCCCGAGCAAAACTATCCTGCAGGCCTTAATTTGGCGATGGATGGCGATTGGGTGCGAGACTTTTTCCCGGAAAGCCAGGCCTTGGTTGTGAGAACAGACGAGGGGCCCATAGTGCTATTGGGTTGTGGGCATTCCGGAGTCGTTAATGCCTTGGATCATATTCAGGACACTATTCAAGATGGAGCCGTGCATGCACTTATGGGAGGTTTGCATTTGTTTGCTGCCTCTGATGAAACTCTTGAATGGACTGCGGCACGCCTTCTGGAAATAGGCGTTGAAAATTTGATGGCTGGGCACTGTACTGGCATAGAGCCTTTGATGCGCCTGCGAGCTGGGCTTAACTTAGATAGAAGCACTGCTGTTGTCGGAGCTGTAGGTTCGAGTTTTGTACTGGGCGAAGGGATTCATCCTACTGTCATAGCAATGTAGGCGTAGTTGCTTTGTTAAAAATTGAAAGGAAGTAACAAAATGTCGGAGTACATACCCCCGAAAGTTTGGGAAAATAACGTCGAAAACGGTGGGCGGTTTTCCAAAATCAATAAGCCCACATCAGGAGCGCAAGAAGAGCGTGTCCTAGCGGTAGGAAAACATCCGATGCAGCTCTATTCGCTCGCGACCCCCAACGGCGTGAAAGTAACCATCATGCTGGAGGAACTGCTGGCCTTGGGTCATGCGGGGGCAGAATACGATGCGCATCTGATCAGCATAGGTGAAGGCGCGCAGTTTGGCAGCGACTTCGTAGCTATTAACCCAAACTCTAAAATCCCAGCCTTGCTGGATCACAGCACCAACTCGCCAACGCGAGTCTTTGAATCCGCCGCGATCTTGATCTATCTCGCGGAGAAGTTCGGCGCTTTCATCCCTGTCGGTCCTACGGAACGTGCTGAATGCCTTTCATGGCTCATGTGGCAGATGGGGGCAGGTCCTTTCCTTGGAGGAGGCTTCGGCCATTTCTATGCCTACGCGCCGGAAAAGTTGGAGTATCCGATCGATCGCTATGCCATGGAAGTGAAACGGCAGTTGGATCTTCTAGATAAAAACCTCGCAAGCCGGCGCTTCCTAAGCGGTGATAAATATAACATTGCTGATATGGCCAGCTATCCCTGGTATGGCGCTGCTGTACTTCACAATTTGTATGACGCCGCCGAGTTCCTCGACGTGGCCTCTTACAAGAATGTAATTCGTTGGGCGACGGAGATCGAAGAACGTCCAGCAGTGCAGCGCGGCCGTCGTGTCAATCGAGTCTGGGGACCGAAAGAGCATCAGTTAGCAGAGAGGCATGACGCGAGCGATTTCGATGCTTAGTCCTCCTAAATTTGCGTTAGAGCAAAATTACATCGCCGAATGAATAAATTTATCTAGTAGTCTTTCAGCCCGAATAGCTTGGACACCTAGCTAAATAGCCCCTATTCTAGAACGATCCAATTTGAGGAGGTCTCATGAAAAACCTACTAATTCTTTTTTCGCTTTTCAGTCTGCTGTTGGCAGCCCCAAGTTATGCCCAGCAGGAGGATAGCTATGACTATTGGGCTCCACAAAGAGCAATAATCGCCAGAGGCCAGCAGGCCATTTTTATGTGTAATGGCTTGTTTAGTGGCAACCGTACACTGGAGCAGGTCTTCGATCAGGAGCTCGCTTTCCTCAGGAATCCTATCGGTACGGCTGATGGCGGCGACTACAATGTTGAGTGGGATCTACAGGCAGTTGAAGTAGGTACGCCCGGTGCCGTGCCTACGATGCGTGCCGTATTTCGAGAGGGTATCGGCTGTGTGATATTGCCGCCGGATCAGACTCTGGCAGATATCGATAACCTTCCCGAATTGACGCTGCCTTATCCCGCAGGCGACCCAGCACAGGTTTCGTGGCCAAATGGCGACTTGATTCAGAATATTGGTTCCCATGAGAATCTTGATTCTGATGCCTTGCAAGCCGCAGGTGACTGGGCCTTCGATCGTGATACGCCGGAGCAAGACACTCTGAGTCTTATCGTTGTACATGACGGCGAGATCATTTTGGAACGCTATGCGCCTGGCATTGAAATGTCTACACGTACCCGCACTTGGTCGACCGCGAAGAGTATCGCCTCCACGCTCATTGGTATTTTGGTAGATGATGGACGTATGGCGTTGGACGAGCCGTTAGGCTTTGGCTGGTATCCCGAGAATCGCTCGTCTGAGACTGATCCTAGAAACGAGATAACACTGCGCCATGTGTTGAATATGTCCAGTGGCTTAGAAACTATCGATAACCGGGGCATGGAATATGCCACAGGCTCTGGTCTATCTTATTGGGCTGGAGCGAGCTCGGTGGCGGGAGCGCGAAGCCGAGCCTTGATTCGCGAGCCTGGGACTTATTGGGACTACGAGAATTATGACACCTTGCTAGGCGTGTATGCGATGAAGCAAGCACTTGGTGGTGAGAAAGCCTATGCGGAATTTCCTCGCAAAGCCTTACTTGACCGCATCGGTATGCGCAATACTCTGGTCAGCACAGACCGCTTCGGCGACTTCGTTCTGAGCAGTCAGGTCTATACGAACGCGCGCGACCTGGCGCGGTTTGGAATGCTGTACCTGCAAGGTGGCGTTTGGGATGGTGAGCGGCTAATCTCAGAAGAGTGGATAAAGTTTTCCAGCACGCCTGCTCCAGCTACTGTAGGCAGGGGTGGCATGTATGGTGGTCAATGGTGGCTGGTGCCGGAAGGCCGTACAGACGTTCCTGCGGACGCCTACTCGACCAATGGGAATCGAGGTCAGTACACGGTTGTAGTTCCCTCGCATAATATTGTGATAGTTCGTCGTGGCCTAGACTATGGCCGCCAGGGTTTCAGTCAGTGGGACTTAACCCGTGAGGTCTTGAAGGCGATTAACTAACACGTTCCAGCAACTCGATAGGGCCAACATGAAACAATCATTAGCCAAACTAGTTATTCTAGGGTTTCTGAGTCTGTCAGCGGCAAATGTCATGGCTGCAGACGGGCTGCCAATAACAATTGCTTTACCAGAATTGCCGGCAGACCAAGAGATGCTGGTGTTGGAGATCAATCTCGAGCCAGGTGGACAGGGGTCGCCGCCGCATCGACACAATGCCCACGTATTCGTCTATGTGTTAGAAGGCACAGTGAATATGCAGGTAGCTGGAGAGGAGATGGTAACTTTATCTTCTGGCGAGATGTTCTATGAAAACCCTGACAGTGTCCATACAGTTTCACGGAACGCGAGCGATACAGAGGCTGCGACGATTCTCGTCAATATGGTTCGGACGGTAGGCACGCCGGTTAGTGTCCCGGTCGAGTAATTAAAACTAGCTAATCCCCAAGCGGATAGTAAGCCCTCTTACTAAAAGGTGCCGTTAACCTTGAAGCTAACTTCGCGCCCAGTAATCGTACAGCGCGATTCGATCTCTTCGAGTATGTTGGCGGAGATACGTCCCACGAAACGCGTACGGCGTCTGCATTGAGTGCCGTTGGTCAATGCGCCCAGATCCAGTCGATAGGTAATTCCTCGCGAGTCTCTGATTTCGGTGAATAAGTTTACTCTTGGCTCACCTACGTTAAATTCGATATCGTCTACGTCGTAGCGAAACATGCCTCCGTCAATGCGATCGAAGTACTGCATGCCCCAGTTCATTCGCCATTCGGGTATGTCGTGCCGAAAGGTTAGAGTGAAGCGACCACGGTGATAGAGCTGGAATCGTCGGTCTATACCAAGGAAGGGATCCGTCACTTCAGAATCTTGAAGATTCAATCCAGTAGTAACGAGTAGGTTGGGCAGGCTTATCATTCCCATGCGAATACTTGCATTCAGATTCAACCCGTACTCTACGCCATCGCCGATATTGCCATTTGCCGAACGCAGACTAGCCTCATCGGTTGTGACATCCAGTCGATCGATGACATCTTCGTGTTGTGCATAGAACAACTCGGCGGTAAGTACGCCGGCATCGTTAGGCAGGCGATATTCAGAATTGAAGGTGTAGCGCCATTGCCACTGCTGTCTAAGCGAGGCGTTACCCGCCAGCGTGGCAGCATCGTTATCTTCTTCATCGTTCACCGCCACGAAGTCCGCGAAGCTAAGTTGGTTCACGATTTTTTCTACACCGCCGCGCAGTTGCAGGGCCGGTGTTAAGTTATAGCGAAAATCGATCTTCGGCTTCACAAAGTCGAAGTCACGCGTGTTGGATATGTCGCCAGACTGGGAAATCTGGGAAGTCTCATAGATGAGAGTACTTTCGAGAGACATCTTCGAGTTGATGATCCAATTGTGAATAAGAAAGGGCTCGTAACGAATTTCTTCAACCGTGGAATTTGCGTTCGACACTGACTGAGGTGTTAATCCGTCCACGGCTGCTGAAGTAGTGCCACCGTTAACGAGAAGCCTCAGGGCCAATGAAGAGTCCAGTGTGGTCTGCGCGCGTTCGACACCGAACTCGATATCTTGGCCATCGAAGATATCCATCGTATAAGAGCCGCGTACGATCTGTTCTTCGGTGACACTAGTGGTATCCAGGAACAGATTCTTTTCCTCGGCCCCATTACCATCGAGCCGGAACCGTTCTCTTCCAGCATCCCGATTGTCTTGGTTTGCGATGCCTAAGAGTTTGAATCGGTTCCCATTTGCACTAGTGAATTCATAGTCGCCGCCGAATTCCCAGTTGGCTCTATCTGAAGGGAGGTTTTCTCGCTCGGTGGTCAATGTGTTGGGTTGAGTGCGCAAGTCTCTAGTGAATCGTTCTAGGTCCGTGGGGGCGTCCTGAATTGCATACAACGCATTGACGCGAAAGCTGCTGTTGCTACTGAAGTCATAGCCGAGGTTCATGCTGAGTTCGTTGTTTAGCTGATCGCGGGTTCGTTCTTCGATAACTCGATCATTTGTCGAGTAGTCGCCCAATCGGCTATTCTCTCTATTGATCGCGTTGTTATAGTTCGGGCGCGCACTCGCACTGAGGAGGTAGTTGAAATTCCCACTTTGGCCGCCTATCGAAGCCGCCCCACCAGGAACATATTTGCCGTCTTGTGCGCGGCGTACATTCGCCTCATAGGAAATGCTGCTTGAGGCGAGTTCTTCGAAAAGCACCACGTTGACTACTTGACCACTTCCACGAACGTCCAGATCGCCCGAGGTACCACGTATAATCTGAAATTCCTTTATCTGACCTGCACTGATACGTGCTAACAAATCGCTGGTCTGATTGTTCTTGCCTGCGGTTCGCTTACCGTTGATGAGAACCTCGTTGCCCCCACTATTGCCACCGCCAAGGCCGCGCCCTCCCGAGGAAGGGTTGCCGCCTCCGCTCGGAATGCCACCACCACCGCTCGGAGAGGAGTTGTCTTGCCCTGGTATGCGGTCTAGCATGTCTTTCGCAGTGATAGGTGCCCATTGAGAAAAATACTCAGCGGGGTACACGACCGTCGAATTCTGCCCATCCGTATCCTGAGCTAGCAGGTTTTGCGATACAGCTACAATCAATAGTGACAGTAGAGCTCCACTAATATGGCCCGCAGGGCGTTCATCTACCCTAAGTACTAAGGCAGGAATGAAGTCGACAAATTGGGAAAGCGAGGGCATACAAAAATAACCTGTCAGTAATTGCGAGTCGTTATGTCTCGCTTGATCTATTTGGGACCGAATTGTACTGGCAAAAGGCTCAGAATTATTGCACCTGTTACAAACTGGCAAGAGTTAGCGGGCTAAGATTGAATAGGCACACCACTCCCAGCACATGGTTTCGTATTACACAGAAGTAGTCGCTACTAATTCTTCGGCGGAAATTATGTTAGCTTGTGTCTTAGCTTAAAAATCACTAAGTAGGAACTTCGAGTGTTGAGTGATT
Source organism: Gammaproteobacteria bacterium (assembly GCA_028825335.1). Taxonomy (GTDB): domain Bacteria; phylum Pseudomonadota; class Gammaproteobacteria; order Pseudomonadales; family Pseudohongiellaceae; genus UBA9145. The sequence continues at coordinate 43,664 of JAPKAI010000007.1, forward strand.
CAGTTTCAGATCCAATCTACTATTGTAGCCTTAGCAGCGCCGCTGACGCGATTCGCGCTGGCCAAATATCTCCTGTTGAGTTGACGGAAAAGCTGTTATCTCGTATCGACTCTGTTGACGGGCAACTCATGAGTTATGCCACTGTTATGACTGAGCAAGCCATGGAGGCCGCGCGCAAGGCCGAGCAGGAAATTCAAGCAGGCAACTACAAAGGCCCGCTGCACGGCATGCCCATCGCAGTGAAGGATCTCTGCTTTACGGCTGGAACTCGAACCATGGGCGGGCTGAAAGTACTTCGCCACTTCGTGCCAGATTATGATGCGACCGTGGTTCATAAACTGCGTGAGGCAGGCTCCGTGATCCTAGGTAAATTGAATCTCACCGAAGGCGCTCTATCAGGCTATCACCGTGACTTTCCTATTCCAGTTAATCCTTGGGGAGAGAATCTCTGGGCAGGTGTTTCTTCGAGTGGGTCGGGAGTCGCGACAGCGGCAGGATTGTGCTTCGCCTCACTCGGCACCGATACTGGAGGGTCGATTCGCTATCCGGCTATGGCTAATGGCGTGGTTGGCCTTAAGCCTACCTACGGAAGAGTGAGTCGGCATGGAGTTTTGGAGCTAGCAGCATCGCTAGATCATATTGGCCCGATGACGCGTTCTGTAAAAGATGCTGCAATTGTATTCGAGGCAATCTCAGGTTTTGATGACAGCGATTCCAGCTCGCTTCGAGATGTGGTTCCTAGAATTACAGATTCATTGACGGACGAGCTTAGCGGTATGCGGATCGGCGTTGACGAATATTACCTCGCCAGCGGTACTAATCCTGATCTGGTGGATGCGATCCACGAGGTTATCGAAGTGCTACGACAGCTCGGTGCTGAAATCGTGGCATTGAGCATGCCTAAGTCTGATCCGATGGATCTACGTAATGCGTGGTTACCTATCTGTGCCTACGAGGCACATAAGGCACATGGCGCCACTTATCCTTCCCGTGCCGACGAATACGGTGGATACTTTGGCGATGCGTTGAAAATGGGCGCGACTATGAGTGCGCAAGACTATGCTAGTTCCACCAAGCTTAGACGAAAGATTAGTGAACAATACGAGTCTGCTCTAGAAGCAGTAGACGCTGTTATCTGTCCTTCGGGCGGTTCAGTTTTTGCTGTAGAGAAAGAAGTGCAATACGGCAATATGGAAAAACTTAGCTCGGTTATTCAACATTTTCAAGGTCAGTTTACTATTCCTGCCGATCTGGCGGGCACACCTACACTTACTCTGCCCTGTGGCTTTTCCAGTGAAGGACATCCGTATGCTGTGCAATTTCTGGGCAAACGCTTGGGAGAATTAACTCTCTGTCGCATCGGTCATGCTTACGAGCGCGCTACGCATTGGCATGAACGTCACCCCATGTTATAATTGTTATATTAATTCTCAAAAAATTTTATTTGTGGCATCAAATTCTTTTGTAACTAATGGGGAAAAATCTGGATATGCAGCGTCTGCCATAATCCGGCAGTATGCTTCTCACTAAACTAAATGTTTATCTGCGCATTAAAATTGGTTCGCCTACCAGTGCGCTAGTTTCCGAAATATATGAGTTCAATACAATGTATGTAGTTAGCAGTATAGAAATGAGAGAAGCAACTGATGCCGATCTACCTCAGATTCAAAAGCTCTATGCGAATTGGGGGCATACCTTCGCGTTCCTTCTAAATGATCAGACTTTCATTGCCGAGTCGAATGGTCGAATCATTGGCGCAATACGCCTAGCCTTTGAGGAGGCAACTTTCGTCCTGCGGAGTTTATTCGTTCACGAAGAATTCAGGGCACAAGGTGTGGCGATGGCACTGCTGAAATTCGTAGATATTGAACTGGGACTCGCTGAGGCCTACTGTCTAACGCTGCCAGAGAAGGAAGGGCTTTTCGCTCGCGTAGGTTTCCAGCTAGTGAGGGGATTAGTCGCGCCCGATTTTATAACCTCTCGAAAAGAAAGCCTCCGTGAGGGCAATCAAGAAGTCACAATCATGAAGCGTACATTCGGATTGGAGATAAGACCGCTCTCTGCCAGAGACTTGCGCACTGCAATGGATCTAATCTACGAGATTGAATTGCCTGAGAATATAAAATTTGATGAGAACGATATACGGTCAATCTATAGTAAGATAATTTCGGCAGGTGGTGTAGTGTTCGGTGCCTATCGTGGCTCTAGGATGGTTGGCACTTGCACATTGAATGTCTGCGCGAACCTAAGTTGGTCCGGTCGTCCCTATGGCATTGTGGAAAATATTGTAGTTACGAAAAGCGAGCGCGATAAAGGCATCGCTAAGAGTCTGTTGTTGTTTGCTAGAAGAATGGCAGAAAATAAAAATTGCTGTAAGATTTTCTTAATGACAGAGCATAGAGATCTTGAAACAGCTTCTTTCTATAAGTCGGCTGGCTTCTTCGACGAGAGAATAACTTATCAGCGAAAATTGGGTGCAGAACAATAAAATTCTATTTCTTTATCGAAGAAAGAAAGTAGAAAACAAGCCCTAGTAAAATTATTCCCAGTCCAAATAGCCCTTCGACTGGCCGGCTAATAATAACGAAAGTAAGTGTCCAGCCAGTTAGTGCCAAGTAGATTAGTGGCGGCAATGGATACAAGAAAGTTTTATAGGGACGGGGTAGATCTGGTTGTTGCCAGCGCAGTACAAAAATTCCTAGAACGGTTGTAAAGCTACTCAGCGCAAGAGTAAATCCAGAGAATACCAAAACTGATTCGAAGGTCGACGAGAAGATAAATAGTAAGGCGATCGCAGACTGTATATAGATCGCTGTTGCGGGAATGCCCGCTTTATTCTTCTTGGCTAGAGCGTTCAGCGCGGGGAAGTCTTCACCGATTACCTGAATGACTCGCGGGCCAGCCATGGTCATAGCGCTTACTGTCGATACTAATAGCATCGAGAGTACTAGGCCAGTAAATCTGCCGCCTAGATCACCAAAGGCAGTTTCTGCTGCAATAAACCCTATCTCGAGCTGACCGGCCATGGAGTCCATTGGCGTGGTATTCAGGAAGGTAAAGTTTAGAGCCACGTAGAGCGCTGTCACTATTAGTGTTCCGCCCATTAGAATCCAGGGAAGTGTTCGTTGCGGATTTTCTAATTCACTGCTCAGGTATGTCGCTGCATTCCAGCCAGTGTAGGCATAGCTTACATAAATAAGCGCAACGGCGAAGACGCCGCTGGTTAGCAAGGCTCCATCTCCTGCGACGGGTAGGAAGTCGATCGGTTGCGGTGAATCGGTCGCGATGAATGCGGCTACGCAGAAGATGACGATTATGCCTACCTTCAAGATAGTGAATACGACCTGCAGGCCGCCGCTATTGCGTCGATTGCTCGCGTGAACCAGAGTCAGCAGTATTACTAATCCTGCGGCCAGGCTCTTCTCCAGCCAGATACTGTCGCCTGCTTCAAAAACGGATGTAGCATAGGCGGCAAAAGTCATGGCGGCGAGCGCGGTAGGGCCGGCGAAGCCTACGCTCGCGGAAACCCAGCCCGACACGAAGCCGACGGCAGGATGGTAGATACGTGATAGGAAATTGTACTCGCCGCCAGAGCGAGGCATTGCAGCACCCAACTCGGCGTAGGTCATCGCGCCACATACGGCCGCAAGGCCGCCTACAGTCCACAGGGCTAACAGCACGAATCCGGAGCGGATATCCAGCAGCTGAAAACCAAGGCTTGTGAACACACCGGTGCCGACCATGTTGGCAACAACGACAGCCATAACCGTGAAATGACGAAACTTACCTTGGGACATAGCGTGCAAGCAACTCTGCGAGATGGATTAATCAGGCTGCATTATTGCGGTGATAAGGCGCCACGTCTATGGCTGAATGGGGTGCCTGCTAGAGACTGAAGCCTGGGTAAAACCTACGCCAAATCAATCTACAACTAGCTAAAGAGATAAATGTTCAGAATGCGCTGCAGGGAAGGGTTTAAATTTAGAGCACTAATTAGTGCGAGTGGGAGTAAATGCTAGGCAGAGTCATTGCAACTCTGCCTAGCCTGCAAAAGAAGCGTTCAGTCTTCGGCCTGCGCCGCGAGTTTTTCTTCAATACGATGACCGGAGAGGATATTCGCCATCCCATAGTTGCCTTCGTGACAGGCGTACTCGTAGATGTCGTCAGTCGTATAGTCGAGTATGATTTCGCGAGTATAAGGCGCCGTAAAACTGCCAGGATCGTTGGATGTAAACTGATACTGAATTGCACCGTTGCTGGTTCGGGTGAGGCGCTCGACATTTACTTTTCGAGAAACTTCAGGACCGGTGGTGCTCCTGTCTGAGTAATTCGTTGTCTCTATTACCAAAGTATCTCCATCCCAATAGCCGCGTGAATCGCCATGCCAGAGTTTGATGTCTTCGTGGATATGTGGCTTAGCAACGAGTGGGATGATGCGTACGTCGTGCGCCATCTCTTGAATTATAGCTACGGTATCTCGTGTCTGCACGATCTGCCAATAGCTGTTGTATCCTGAGCCCAGTCGCGGCGCACCGAAACTAACGCAGCGCTCTCCGAGAGGTCGGTCTGTATAAGAATCGGCGGGGTGGTCTTGTCTATGCTGAGCCAGATCTCGGGCAGCAGCAACAGCCTGCTCGGTGCGTGGTGGATACTGTCCATTCGGAGGGTCAATGATCTGAGATGTTCGGCGGTGAATTTTTCTATCTACCATCCATTGTGAATCATAGTTTCCCGTTGTGGGATCATAGGAATTAATCTCACCACTAAACGCTGCGGCTAGTACGCCTTCACCGAATAATGCATCGCCTCCCTCTGCCATGATCTGGGCCATGCGCTGTTGCAGGAACTCCACATCATCATCGGTGAGCATTTCTTTGTCGCCGAAGACCTCTGGCCGCTCCACTGGTGTCATCGTGTTGTTTTCCCAGACACCCTGTAAATCGGGGTGGCCATCGATGGTCCGAGCAACCTCCCAGTCGCTGCTGGATTGGGCTATGCTGAAGCTGCTGATTAGCAAGAGGATGGCTGCGGATCCGCAGTAATTTAGGACTCTGGTCATGGCAAAAAATCCTTGGAATAGCCTGTTTTTATAGGGTTTAGCACGGCAGTGCTTTGTATAGGACTAGCTCTTAATCTAACCTTTTGGCTCAAAGAGTTCAAGCTAGTTGTCGGCCACCAGAACTTACTCTGCGGCCGCTAATTAGATGGTCTTAGAGCTATTCTTGAGCCACAGTGCTGCTTGAGCCTGATATAGGATATTCCTAAAGTTGGGCATGCTCAGGAAAGATGAGGAGAATGACGATGAAAAATTGCTATTTCCTCTACAACTGGCCAGCGTTCTAGGCAGTTGCTCCGCATCCGAAAGCGGAGACCGACCAAGGTTGTCAGCCGATGCAGAGGTGCCTTTATAACTCGATCGCCCCCGAAGATGACCATATTGCCTGTTTTACTCGAATTGAGTTGGACAGTCATTTCCCTCGACGTTCCTGCCATCGCGTAGCGGATTTAGAGGCTCAAGAGGGGCTGGAGCAGAATGTTGTCGATCTGTAGCAGATCGAAGTACTGATAAATAATCCGCTTGGATTCTGAGCGTTTACTCGGTGGCCTGTTAGCGATGCCGCAACATCTCTCTGTTTATCTGTGAAATATTGGAGACCCCAAGAAGTCTCATGTCGCGCTCGATCTCGGTTTTCATATTATTCAGCGCGCACTCAACACCCGGCTGTCCTGCGGCGGCTAGTGCGTACAAATACATGCGACCGCCGGAACACGCCTTCGCACCCGCGGCTATCGCCTTGAGTATATGCGTGCCACGACGCACACCGCCATCCAGTATAACATCTATATCATCGCCAACTGCGTCGGTTATCTCAGCGATCTGATCAAACGGTGATCGCGAACCGTCGAGCTGGCGACCGCCGTGGTTCGAGACCATGATTGCATCTGCACCTATGTCCACCGCCTTCTTCGCATCGGCGACGCTCATGACTCCCTTTAGGCAGAATGGCCCATCCCATTGCGCGCGTAGCGCTTCTGCATCGGCCCAGTTCATCGTTGGGTCTAACATTTCTGCGAAGTAATCACCTATCGATACGGCAACGTTTGAACCCTCCTGAACAAAATCCTTTAGCTCTGCCAACTCGAACGGCTCGCGTAAAAAATAATTCATCGCCCAGCCAGGATGCGTTGCAAAACTAAACAGGCTCTTAAGCGTGAGTCGAGGTGGCGAGGTGAAACCGGTGTATAGGTCGCGTTCGCGATTGCCGCCTGTGATTGTGTCGACGGTGAGTGCTAATGTGTTGAAGCCCGCTGCCTTCGCTCGTTCTACCATCGCGTCGTTGAGCGCGCGATCTTTGTGGAAATAGAACTGAAACATCTTCGGGGTGGAGATCATCTCACCAATCTCAGCAAGGCTAACCGTGCCTAAAGCTGATACGCCAAACATAGTGCCAAATTTCTCTGCGGCTCGCGCTACAGCTCGTTCACCGTCGTGATGAAATAATCGTTGCAGTGCGGTAGGGGAGCAGAAAATTGGCATGTCCAATTTCTGCCCCATCACTGTTGTCGACATATCGATTTTTTCTACACCGGCCAGGACGTTGGGAACTAGGTCGCTGTCGTCGAATGCGGAGGTGTTTCGTCGATAGGTAATCTCATCATCCGCAGCACCATCAATGTAGTGGAATATGGGCCCAGGCAGCCTCTGCTTCGCTAACAGGCGCAGGTCTTCAACGTTATGGCAGTCTTTCAGGCGTCGGAACATAGTGTTTTCTCGGTATTCAGTTATATTATGTATATTATCGTTGTAAAGGCCTCAGAATCGAAGGATTTATTCAACTAAGGCTACTTTCCCGCTTAACGCCTAACAGGCAAGCGCCACAGTCATGGACATTCGCGGCGTGTCAACTTAATATCATGAGCTCGTTGACCACAAGCTCTTATAAGGAAGCACCCATGCGCAGAACACTTTTTAACCTAATTACACTAATCGGACTAACGCTTAGCCTTAGCTACAGCAGCCTCGTGCTTGCAGCTGACGCACCGCCACCCTGTGGTCCCGCATCACACTTGTCTGACGACCTTTCTGGAAATGTCGATTCAGGCTCTCGTTGTTTCGAGATTCGTATGTATACGGCGGAGCCTATAAAAGATGGCGTAGGCGGCATCGATAATTTGCATCAACGCTTCCGCGAGAAGGAAGTTTCCATCTTCGAGAAGCACGGAGCAGAAGTAATAGCAGTGTGGCAAAGATTGGATGAACCCAATACTTTAGTCTGGATGTTGGCCTATAGAGATCGTGCTCATCGCACGGAAGTCTGGACCGCCTTTGCTGCCGATCCAGAGTGGGTAGAGCTTAGAGCGAAATACGAAGTACCTATTTCGGCGAATACCTTCATGATGAGCGCGACAGACTATTCCAATCTGAAATAAGGCGCTGAGCCTAGAGTAGTTAGAATGGCACTAGGCTGACGGGTCCTTTCTAAGCTGGCTCTAGGCGTGAGTGTTGCAGGTGGAATTCTCAAGGCTGTCTTGGCAGCAACGATGTCAAATCGTTTGTTACAAAAAGTAAGGCAAGTTGAGGAGCGCCTCGAAGCAAGGTTGGGTCTCGCAGTTCTTGATGAAGAGAGCGGACAGCAATGGACCTATCATGCTGATCAACGCTTCCCACTTTGCAGCACTTTCAAAGTTCTAGGTTCTAGCATCCGGCGCTTTCTTCGCGCATGTTGATCGATGTCTATACCCGAGTAGAGAGTAAGTGGTTATACGTGGTGGTTAGCCGAACCGGTAAATCGGGTCGATGAGCGGTATAGACTGTAACCGGGCTCTCGTTATAAAGTACACAGTTCGCAACGTTAAACAATAATAAGTATCTGCCTAAGGAGTGAAAAGAGTATGGGAAAGCTATCCAGATTGATTGGAACAGTATTTGCAGCAGCATCACTGTTAGTAGTGTCACTGAATGCTATTGCGGCCGACGCACCCGAGACTATTACTGTCACAAGTTCAGCGTTCGATCATCATGGAACGGTTCCTGAGGAATATACGGCCTATAGTGAAAATAAGTCGATCGACCTCAGCTGGTCCAATTTACCCACAGGTACCGTACAACTCGCATTGATCTGCGATGATCCGGAAGTTGTTACGATAGGTATGATGGAGACGCCATTTCCGCACTGGGTGGCTTATAACATCCCCGCCTCAGCTTCTGGCTTGCCAGAAGATATGACTAAAGATGCAGTGGTAACTGGTGTTGCTGGTCTTGATGGCATGATCAATGGTCTTAACGGCACGAGTCGTCCAGGTTACTTCGGTCCGCGTCCGCCAGTTAACGGTCATCTTCACGCCTATCATTACCGTGTCTATGCTATTGATACAGATCTTGATTTGGCAGAGGGCTTGAACAAGGATCAGTTGCTAGAGGCAATTGACGGACACGTGCTTGCAACGGGTATGTTGATGGGGCACTACGAGCGCAAAGAGCAGTAGGTTTAGTTCCATGTAAATCACTAATAAAAAGCGGGCCTTGAGCCCGCTTTTTATTTCTCTAGAACTTATTACAAGTGCGCAGGCTCAGTCACTATTCGACAAAAGGTAGAAAGAACTCACCTTCTACGAATCGAGTTTAGATATTCTTCCGTGTTTTTAAAGTCCTGCTCGAAAGCGCGATTAAACGCAAACCTTACTAGGAATGCCGTTAGTCGCGAGCTAGGTCTAAACACGGCGGAGACTTTAACTGCTGTTCGGCCGTTGGCTTGTTCAGTAAGTTGATAGAGGCCGATGGAGTAATCTATTGGTGCGTTAACCGTTGATTCAGACATCTCTGTAAAATAGGCGAAGGAATTCGGCGGGTCGAATAGAATTATTTTCTGTATAAGTATGTCTTCATTCTCCATCGTCGAAATTCTTCTTGAACCGATATCAAGTTCATCTCTACGGAGGGAATTAGAATTATCGAATAGTGTGCTGATGATATCATCGGAGTAGTCAGGTAATTCTGCGAGAAGTGCTTGAAACACCATTTCTATAGATTGGTCTATATCGAGCAGCACGCGATTATTCGGATCGCTCTTTGCTTTCTCAAATTGTTCACGGATGAATGAATCGCTAAATTCATTGGCAGGCTGCGCGTGACTGGAAAGAGCCACGCAGGCGACAAAAATTGAAACGGCCTTGCTGAGTGGGGGCATCTTCACTCTCAAAAATTACTAGGCTGTTGAGTATAGCCCAGTTCAATTCAATCTTGGCACCTGCAAGTGAGGGATAGAGCAAAGTGCCCATGCAATTTCAGCCTAGCTAAAAAGAAGAGCCTGAATCCAGATCCCTGTTCCACAATCTGGCTGTTTTCATCCATTGACGCGATTATGGGCCGGCCTCTGGATGAGATCTTGAAGGAATTACCGCTCTCTACCGAAATCGGGAATGCGCTAGTAAAGAGAAAGGGCGAGGTTGGGAAGCTGCTATCTCTATTCCTGAACTACGAGAGAGGGAATTGGCCTGAGTTTACAGGCTGTGGGATTCCCGTTGGTGATCTCAGTAGTGCCTATTTGGAGTCTATATCGTGGGCGACAGAACTTATTTAGCCGTAGTATTCAAACTACATTTCCTGATCTTTGCTAAAAGGCTGAGTTAGTAGTGAAACGATACCGATGCAGCGATCCTCTCGATAGCCACGAATCCCAAGCTCGATAGCTTCTTGGCCCTTTGCCGGCTGCTCCTTGTAGGTTTTCAGCAATTTGTCCCACCAAGTGAAATTAAATCCAAAATTTTGACTGTGCTCGCTCACTTGCGTGGAATGATGTATGCGGTGCATGTCAGGCGTAACTATGAAATAACGGAGAAACTTGTCGAGCTTATTCGGCAGCTTGATATTGCTATGGTTAAACATCGAGGTAGCATTTAGAACTATCTCTGATATCAATACCGCAGCGGCCAAAGGCCCTAAAAGTAATATTAGTAAAAGCTTGATCGTGGCGGAAATGAATATAGACAACGGATGAAATCGAACTCCAGTAGAGACATCGTAGTCGAGATCAGTATGGTGCACCCGATGCAGTGTCCAGAGTAATTTAGATTTGTGAAATAGCCGATGTTGCAAGTAGATAGTGAAGTCGAAGACAACGATATAAAGCGTGATGCTGATCAAGGGCTGAATTTCAAACTGGTTAAATAGCCCCCAACTTCTCTCATTTGCCCATATCGCAGCAGCTACACCGATAAGCGGCAATGCCAACGCCACGATCACTGAGCTGAGGGCGCTAATGCCAAAATTGTTGATCCATCGCTTTGCTTTAGAGTGCTGAGGTTTGCGTCTGGGTGAGTAGATTTCCAGCAAGGCCAAAACTGTTAATAGAAGTGCGAACACACTTAGCCGAGCAGCGGAGTCAAGTGTGGCATCCAGCACGTTCATTTCCTGCTCAATTTAATGCTATTGGCATTGGCATTG
>JAPKAI010000052.1 GCA_028825335.1 Gammaproteobacteria bacterium
CAATGCGGGGAATAACGCCTTCAGATTTGAGGCCGGCGTGGACTGTTACCCAGTCCGAATCTATTTCTATAACGGTGCCGGTTACGATGGCACCTGGGTTCATGTCTATTTCGGTTAGGGATTGTTCAAATAGCTCTGCAAAATTTTCGCTCATTAATATTTCCAATATTTTCAATAAGTTACAAAACACAGTTAGTGTGAATAGCAACTCGCCGCGTACCAGTTTCACGGGGTGATTAAGTTAAATTCCAAGACTGCCAATTCTGGGGATGCAGCCTAGAAACAATTTACAACACTTTTCTTACTACGTTTTGCCACTATGCCAGGGGTAGTTTTCCAAGACTTGTTTCACTACCTGCTCGATAGTCAAGTCCGTGGTATCTATAACGATAGCATCTTCAGCGGGCTTGAGGGGAGAGACGGTTCGTTCACTGTCGCGTCTGTCTCGCTCTTTTAGGTCTCGCAAAAGGGCGGGAAGAATAGCATTAATACCCTTACCTATCAACTGCTTGTATCGCCTCTGCGCCCTCGCTTCCAAGCTGGCTGTTAGGAAGATTTTGAGGGTCGCATCAGGGAATACAGTAGTCCCCATGTCCCTGCCGTCTGCAACCAGCCCAGGTGCTTCTCGAAATGCCAGTTGACGCTGGAAAAGTGCCTCTCTTGCCTCCTCAATCGCTCCAACTTTGGATGCCATGTCGCTACCCAGGTCGGTCCGAATTGCGAGGCTAACATCCTCTCCATCTACGCAAACACTGCCTTCACCTCTTAATCCGAACTGTATATCTAGGTCTCTAGCAAGATTTGCCACCGCTAGTGAGTCTGTGAGGTCAATACCATGCCGATCACAGGCAATACCCAAAACACGATAGAGCGCGCCGCTATCGAGCAAGGAAAAGCCCAGAGATTCAGCTACACGCGAGGATATTGTTCCCTTGCCAGAGCCCGAAGGCCCATCGATTGCTATAACGGGCGCTTTATTCATCAAAGACTCTTTAGCTAGTTACTTTTGGTAACTTCTGGGCGGATACCTGAATGCCAACTTCTGCCGCGAGTTGTACAAAATTCGGGAATGAGGTGGCAACGTTCGCACAGTTCGCTATATCGATAGGCGACTCTGATCGTAGGCCTGCTACGGTAAAGGCCATGGCGATTCTATGGTCGCCGAAGCTGTCTACAGCCCCACCGCCCATCTGCCCACCAGTAATCTTAATGCCATCGTCGAAAGTTTCCACGACAACGCCGAGCTTCTCCAGTCCCTGCGCCATCGCATCGAGTCGATCGCTCTCTTTCACACGCAACTCCTTCGCTCCGCGCAGTAAGGTTTCTCCTTCAGCACAGGCAGCGGCAACGAATAAGACTGGGAATTCGTCTATCGCGATAGGTATTTGAGCCTCGCTAATAACAATGCCCTTCAGCGGCTGGTAGCGAACACGCAGGTCGGCAACCCGTTCGCCACCAACAAGCCTCTCATTGCTGCTTTCGATGTTCGCCCCCATATCCCGCAACAAATTTATAATACCAATACGCGTCGGATTCACGCCGACGTGTTGAAGCGTAAGATCTGACCCTGGCGTTATAGCAGCAGCGACCAAAAAGAACGCCGCAGAAGATATATCCCCAGGCACATCGATCTGGGTGGCCTCTAAATCGGCACCGCCGGTGACCGCAGAGGTGCCCTCATTTGCGTCTACAGAAACACTGTAGCCGAAACCTTGCAGCATCCGCTCCGTATGATCACGACAAGGGGCCGGCTCATGGACCTTAGTCTCACCCTCGGCATATAGTCCTGCGAGCAATAAGCAAGACTTTACCTGAGCGCTGGCAATCGGCATTTCGTAGATAATGCCCTTTAATTTTGATCCGCGAATCATTAGAGGCGGAGTGCCAGAATCTCCCGTCGTAATATTTGCACCCATAGCACGAAGCGGCTGGGCAACACGATTCATCGGCCGCTCCATGAGCGACTCATCGCCGGTTAGCTCGCTATCAAAAGATTGCGCAGCCAAAAGACCCGCCAATAGACGCATCGCCGTCCCTGAATTCCCCATGTACAAAGACCTACGCGGCGCTTGCAGTCCGTTCTTACCGACGCCGTAAATAGTAAGCCCCCCATTCTCAGGCCCGACTATGGTTACACCCATCTCGCGAAATGCAGCCACCGTATTAAGCGCATCTTCTCCTTCAAGAAAACCGGTAACACATGTTATGCCATTTGCAATCGACGCGAGAATAATAGAACGATGTGAAATTGACTTATCGCCAGCGACACGAATTGACCCTATCACCTGCCCGCCAGGTAGGACATTAAAATTGAGCTGATTACTTATCATTTCTTCTTGCTTCTTTGGCTTAAAATGCTGACTGATGAAATTTTCGCGCGCTTGTTTTGCCGCTCCAAATGATTCTTCTAACTTCCCGTGCTCCTGTTTTTGTATCGCCTTCTTGAAATCCAAAAGGCTCTGTATATAGTCATCGAGCACTTTCTCGACTGCAGCCGAGTTCGCAACAAATATATCGGACCACATTTTAGCATCGCTAGACGCAAGTCGACTAAAGTCAGCAAACCCTCCTGCCGCGTAGCGGAATATATCTTCACTCTGCTCCTGTTTCAGGAGCACATCAACGATTGCATACGCGAGCAAATGCGGGAGATGGCTAGTCGCAGCGAGCACCTCGTCATGCCTTACACGCGTCATTCCTAGGACGTTTGCACCTAGCTCTCTCCACAGTGAATTAATAGTGGCAACGGAGTCTGGCGAGTTTCCTGCGTGCGGCGTTAGGATTACGTTTCTTTGCTCGAATAGGTCATCTATCGCCGCTGAATAACCACTCTGCTCGGAACCAGCGATAGGATGTGCGGGCACAAATTTCGCGAGCGCCTTCTCCGAAAATTGCTGGCTTGACGTAAAAATATGCGACTTGACGCTTGCCACATCGGTAATGATGGCGTTTGAAGCCATATGCTTCAGCACCTCTAGCAGAAGCTCACAAACGGTCAGTGGCGGCACGGCAAGAATAATTATATCTGCCTGCGGACATAGAGCTGCCAGCTCGCCACTCTGGGAAATGACACCGTCGTCCAGAGCTTGCTGCAAAGCCTGCGCATCTGTATCACATGCAATTATTCGTCGTTTTGGATTTGCTTTCTTTAGTCCACGCGCGATGGAACCGCCAATCATTCCCAGACCGACAATTAGCACTACTTTGTTCTTAATATCGTTCATTGCTGTGGTTGATCAGATCGTTGCAAGGTATATTTGAATTCTATTTAGAGAGTGGATACGAGCCTAGCATCTTAACTTCCACCCCGGCCTGCACTAGAGTGGCAAACAACTTTTTCGAGGCCTCATCAAGCGCGTGGCCCTCGAAATCGATGAAGAAGACATATTCCCAAGCTTCTTTCTTCGAAGGTCGTGTTTCGATTTTCGTTAGACTTAACTGAAAATTCTCGAATGGCTCTAACACGCGAAACAATGCACCAGGCTTATTCTCTGTGTACACCAAAATACTCGTCTTGTCAGAACCCGTAGGAGCCGTATCTTCCAATGCTAGCACCAAGAAACGCGTGCGATTGTTGGACTTATCTTGTATTCGCTGATCCAAGCTTTGCAAGTTGTACAGCCGACCCGCCAACTCACTCGCTATAGCTGCAGTGCCAGAATCCGATTGCGCCCGAATAGCAGCCTCGGCATTACTTGGACATTCGACCTGTTCAGCTTCTGGAAAATTCTTTGCCAGATAGTTGCGACACTGCGCGAGAGATTGCTTGTGCGAGGCAATCTTTTTTATATCCGATTTAGATGTATTTTCTAGAACGAGCAGACTATGTTCAATAGATACAATTTGCTCACCGACTATGCTAGCCGAGCTGTCTATAAGACAATCTTGCGTGTTATTTATCGCGCCCTCAGTGGAGTTTTCGACAGGCACAACGCCATAGGCTACTTCCTTTTTCTCGACCGCAGCGAAGACGTCGTCAATGGACGCACAATTCAATAGCTGCGCGTCTGACCCAAAGAACTCAAGTGCTGCTAACTGCGAATAAGTTCCTTCCGGCCCTAGATAGGCAATCTTGCCAGTCGAGTTTATGTCGCTGTTTTGACTCATAGACCTATGACAATTAGTTTTTGTTAATTTGAAATTTCTTAAGCAATACGAACTGCCCACAATTTCTCGATGAGCAGTATGACTGGTGGTCTAGTTTTATTCAGACTCGTTCGTATCTGGATCGGCGGCAGGCTCAGAACCCTCAACTGATTCTGCTTGATCATCAATAGAGGCTTCCAATTCCTCTACTTCTTCAGGCTCATCAACCTGCTCGAGGCCTACGAGATTTTCACCATCCTTAAGACGGATCAGGCGTACACCTTGAGTATTCCTGCCCTGAACAGATACCTCGGTGACTCGAGTTCTAACTAGAGTACCTTTATCCGATATCAGCATGATCTCATCGGACTCAGACACTTGCGCTGCTCCGACTACAGGCCCATTTCGATCGCTAGTCTGGATGCCGATAACACCCTGACCCCCGCGACCATAGACAGGAAAATCGTCAACTAGAGTTCGTTTTCCATAGCCCTGTTCGCAAACCGTCAGAATCTGCTTAGTAGGATCGGGAATGATAAGGGCAATCATCTTATATTCGTTAGCCATCTTAATGCCTCTGACGCCCCTAGCCGTTCGTCCCATTGCTCGAACATCATCTTCGTTGAAGCGAATCGTCTTGCCGCTACTACTAATCAACATTACATCTTTAGAACCGTCTGTTATTGCCGTGCCCACTAGCTCATCGCCCTCATCCAATTCGATAGCTCTTAGACCCACGCTGCGCTGTCTGGAAAAGTTCGTGAGTGCAGTCTTCTTAACTGTGCCGTTGGATGTGGCCATAAACACGAATTCGTCCTCGGGATAGTCCTTAACCGGGAGCATGCTGGTGATGCGCTCGCCCTCTTCCAAGGGAAGGATATTAACGAGAGGCTTACCGCGAGCAGTACGGCTTGCCACTGGGATCATGAACACTTTTAGCCAGTAGACTTTGCCCTGACTGCTAAAACAAAGCAGCGTATCGTGGGTATTAGCGATCAGCAGGTGCTCAACAATATCTTCGTCTTTAACCGATGCCGCAGCCTTGCCTGTGCCGCCGCGCTTTTGCGCACTATAGTCAGCAAGTGGCTGAGACTTCGCGTAGCCAGTTTTAGAAATGGTAACGACTCTATCTTCTTCGGAGATCAAGTCTTCCATAGTAAGGTCGAGTTGCGAGCCTACTATCTCAGTGCGGCGTTCATCGCCATACTCTTTCTTTACCGCTTCCAACTCATCGCGAACCACACCTAAGAGTCGAGACTCATTCCCTAAAATATCTAGATATTCAGCAATCTGCTTGAGCAGCTCAGTATAGTCACCTATTAATTTCTCGTGCTCTAGTCCAGTAAGGCGGTGTAATCTTAAATCTAGAATTGCCTGGGCCTGTTCCGGGCTAATAAAATATTCTTTATCTTTAAGGCCGTATTGCGGATCCAAGCCTTCGGGTCTACAAGCATCGGCTCCGACTTCGCCTAACATCTCTAACACGCTGTCGGATTTCCAGGGTCTGGCAAGCAGTTTTACTTTCGCCTCTGCCGAGGTTGGCGAGGCCTTAATCAGCGCGATAACTTCGTCGATATTGGCAAGCGCTACAGCAAGCCCTTCTAGGATATGTCCACGATCTCGGGCCTTTCGCAGCAAATAACTAGTCCGCCTGAAGACCACCTCACGGCGATGACGAATGAAGGAATCGAGCATCTCCTTCAGGTTTAGTAAACGTGGCTGACCATCGACCAGCGCGACCATATTAATACCGAACACCGACTGCATCTGTGTCTGCGAGTACAAATTATTGAGCACGACATCGCCCATCTCGCCCTTGCGCAGCTCGATAACAATGCGCATGCCATCCTTATCTGACTCGTCGCGTAACTCTGTAATACCCTCTATCTTCTTCTCTTTAACGAGCTCGGCGATCTTTTCGATAAGCTTGGATTTGTTCAGCTGGTAAGGAATTTCGTGGACAATTATCGTCTGCTTTCCAGACTTCTCGCTGTCAATTATCTCCGCCTTCGCACGCATGTAGATGCGTCCGCGGCCGGTTTTATAGGCCTGAACGATGCCAGCCTTCCCGTTAATGATTGCTGCTGTAGGGAAATCCGGGCCCGATATGTGCTCCATCAACCCATCGATGTCGATTTCGGGGTTCTCCATTAACGCCATGGCTCCAGCAACAATCTCGTTAAGGTTGTGCGGAGGTATATTTGTCGCCATGCCTACCGCAATTCCGGAAGAACCATTCACCAATAGATTGGGGATCCGCGTAGGCATAACATCTGGAATATGCTCTGTACCGTCATAGTTAGGCGAGAAGTCGACCGTCTCCTTGTCCAGATCCGCAAGCAAATCATGGGCAATTTTCTCCATGCGGATTTCTGTGTAACGCATTGCTGCTGCAGAATCGCCATCAACCGAGCCAAAGTTGCCCTGACCGTCCACCAAGGGATAGCGCAGCGAGAAATTCTGCGCCATACGTACGATGGTGTCATAAACAGCCGTATCTCCATGAGGGTGATACTTACCAATGACATCGCCCACAATACGAGCCGATTTCTTGTAAGGCTTGTTGTAATCGTTCGAAAGCACATTCATCGCGAATAGCACTCGGCGATGAACGGGCTTCAAACCATCTCTAACATCGGGCAAGGCGCGGCCTACAATTACGCTCATTGCATAGGCGAGGTAAGATTCCCGCATTTCACTTTCTAACGCGACAGGCAAGACCTGTTTAGCAAACTCGGTCATAGATTGACTACATCCTAAATAATGGGATAACTAGCGATTAATGAGGCACGATCTCTTGTATGAAAACACAGCTATTTTTTGTTTTTCCTTACCTTTTTAACGGCCAATTTCGTGCTTTTTTGATGGCTTATTTTTAGTTTAAATCTGAGACAGAATCTATCCTCACAAAAGCCCCGAATTGTAGCACTATTCGGGGCTTTTGTGACAGCAGAAATGGCTATTAATTGCCGTAAAAACTCCTGTTTTTTCAATAATTTCCATTGAAAATGACAGGGAATTTTGCAGCGCGCTATTTCGAATTTTTCTAGGTATAATCGCAGCCCTGATTTTTTGCATAAATGTCGATTTATTTGCAGCGTAAAAAGAGGCAATTTTGAGAGTAACGACTAGTATTCAAGCTGATCTATTGGTTTCGGCAAAATGGGTCATCCCTGTACAGCCTCAAGGTGCGGTTTTAGAAGACCATTGTGTCGCTATAAAGGGAAATAAAATCGTCGCTATCTGCACCCAGATCGATGCCGAGACAATGATCGATGCTACCAAATTCTTGCATCTACCCAAGCATGCTCTAATACCGGGCCTGATAAACGCTCATGGCCATTCCGCCATGGCCTTGATGCGAGGCATCGCCGACGACGTTCCGCTTACGCAGTGGCTGGAAGAGTCGATATGGCCCCTTGAAGCCAAATTCGTTTCGGAGAGCTTCGTGCTTGCAGGAGCCAACCTAGCAATCGCAGAGATGATACGTTCTGGCACTACCTGCTTCGCCGATATGTACTTCTATCCAGATCAAGTAGCGAAAGCAGCCCTGAATGCCAATATTCGAGTGCAGCTAGCGAGCCCGGTTATAGATTTCCCGACGGTGTGGGCTTCCGATGCCGATGAATACATCTCTAAGGCAACAAAGCTGCACGATGATTACCGGCACAGCGAGCTAATTCATACTGCGTTTGGGCCACACGCGCCCTACACGGTATCAGACGCTCCGCTTAAGAAACTATCGACACTCGCCGAAGAGATGGATCTACCGATCCATATGCACGTGCACGAGACAGCCAAAGAAGTCTCAGATGCATTGGCAAGCGACGGGAAAACTCCGGTCGAGCGACTTAAACAGCTAGGCCTGCTTAGTCCCCGCCTTGTCTGCGTGCACGCCACAGAACTCTCCGACGCAGATATAGCCTCTCTAGCCGATGCCGGAGCTAATATTGTGCACTGCCCTGAATCTAACTTAAAACTAGCCAGCGGCTTCTGCGAAGTAGCCAAGCTAAGCAAGGCAGGTATTAACGTCGCTCTAGGTACAGACGGTTGTGCGAGCAACAACGACCTCGATATGATCTCTGAGATGCGTACCGCCGCGCTACTCGCCAAAGGTGTAGCTAAAGATGCTAGCGCATTACCTGCCCAACAGACGCTGGAAATGGCAACGATAAATGGCGCTAAAGCACTAGGGCTAGACGCAATGATCGGCAGTCTAGAAGTCGGTAAGTATGCCGATATGACCGCAATCGACCTCGATACGCTGAATAGCACACCCATATACAATCCGATTTCACAGATAGTGTATGCAACACAAGCATCCCAAGTTTCACATGTCTGGTGTTCCGGACAACAACTATTGAAGGATGGCGAATTCACCGGCCTAGATATTCAGGCAATAAAATCCGCAAGCGCCCAGTGGCAAGAAAAACTTTCAGCCACTAGTTAAGCCACTAGCGATTAGTTAACCAGGCAGCAAAAGATATGGATAATGTAGACGAACTAGAAATCCGTAAATTCGAAGCTCTCGCAGCTCGCTGGTGGGACCCTGACAGCGAATTTAAACCGCTCCATGAGATTAACCCACTGCGGATGAGTTATATCAGCCGCAAGGTAAACCCAGCAGGCAGGAAAGTACTAGATATTGGCTGCGGCGGAGGCATCCTTGCTGAAGCTATGGCCCATCATGGCGCCAGCGTAACTGCGATTGACATGGCAGATGCCTCGCTCTCAGTCGCTAGGCTTCACCAGCTAGAAAGCAAACTCGAGATCGACTATCAAAAGTCTTCGGCCGAACAGTACGCGCAAGATCACAGCCAACAATTCGACATCGTTACCTGCCTGGAGATGCTTGAACACGTGCCTGAGCCAGCTAAAGTTATTCAAGCCTGCCACGACTTAGTAAAGCCCGGAGGGACCGTGTTTTTCTCGACGATCAATCGAAACCCTAAGTCGTATCTATTCGCCATCGTTGGCGCCGAATATATTTTGAACCTACTGCCTCGAGGCACCCATGACTACGCTAGGTTTATTAAACCTTCCGAACTCGCCGCATGGAGTCGGGATAGCAAGCTAGACCTGCAAGATCAGATCGGCATGGCCTATAACCCACTCACTCGTAAATACAGCTTAGAGGCAAACGTCGATGTAAACTATATCGCCTGTTATACCCGAGCTGAGACACAAACATGACCCAGTCGCGACATGAAAAACTAGAAACGTCTATCGACTGTGTTTTGTTCGATCTCGATGGCACGCTTATCGATACCGCGCCAGACTTTACCCTCGTCGTAAACAAGCTCTTGGGAGAACATGGCAAGAATGCATTATCACACGAGATTATCCATCTAAACGTTTCGAATGGAGCACGCGCACTAGTCAAGAACGCTTTTGAAATCGATGAGACACATGACGATTTTACTGATCTGTTGCAACGCCTATTAGACCTCTACTTCGAGCAGCTAAACTCCACTGTCTCTACTCTCTATCCGGGATTAGACGACCTACTAACGCAATTAGAAGCACAGAATATTCCTTGGGGGATCGTAACCAATAAGCCCGAGAAATATAGCGTCCGCCTACTGGAGAAATTGCACCTTAGCTCGCGTTGCAGCGTATTAGTCTGCCCAGACCATGTGAGTGAAACCAAGCCACATCCGGAGCCGATTTTCCTCGCACTTGAGAAACTGGGTCGCGATAGCGAACGATGTGTCTATATTGGAGATCACATTCGGGATATCCAAGCTGCTAAGAATGCCGATGTGATTGCGATCGCTGCCGCCTACGGCTACCTGGCAACGGACGCCAAAGTCGAAGAATGGTACGCAGACTTCATCCTGCAATCCTCCGAACAGACCATCTCACTCTTGAATCTACTGAAATTTGCCTGAACATGACATTTACATACGATGCAGAAAAGAACTTCCTGGACAATAAAACCCTACTCATTACCGGTGCCAGCGATGGCATTGGTAAAGCATGTGCGAAGGCCTACGCTGCCCATGGAGCTACGGTCATTCTGCTGGGTAGGGATCAGCAGAAGCTCGAAGCGGTATTTGATGAAATCGATGAATTGTATCCGGGGAAGGTGGTTATTCATCCGCTGGACTTCAAGACGGCGTCGATGGCTGACTTTAAAATTCTGGCAGAGTCATTGAATGAGCAATTCGAGTGTCTCGACGGCCTTATACATAACGCGGCTCTGCTAGGCGCGCGCACCCCTATCGAGTTCTATCCAGAGCAGGATTGGACGGATCTAATGCAGGTGAACGTTAACGCGGTGTTTCAACTGACTCAATCTCTTATGCCTGCGCTGAATAGATCTCAAGGCGCGCGAGTACTCTTCATCTCTTCGAGTGTGGGACGTGTTGGCCGAGCGTTTTGGGGAGCCTACGCTGTATCCAAATTTGCCCTAGAAGGGTTAATGCAGACACTGGCCGAGGAACTGGAGAACACGACCTCGATAAAGGTAAATAGCTTAAATCCCGGTGGGACTCGCACCAATATGCGGCGCGATGCCTATCCAGCGGAGAATCCAGAGACGCAACCAACGGCCGAATCACTTATGCCAGTCTATCTCTATTTGATGAGTGCCGATGCACAGAGCATTCACGGCCAGGCGTTGAGCGTGAGGGATTTTGAGGCTCTCTAGTCCGGTTTATTTCGAGCAGCCCCCCCACTCTCTTTATTAACCAATTTAAGAAGTTTCTCGATCTCGGTCTTACCGAGTTCGTTGAATCTGCCCTTCACTACCGAGCTTGGGATAAACAGCGGTCCGAAGCGAACACGCTTCAAACGACTGACCTTCACGCCTTGTGATTCCCACAACTTACGCACTTCGCGATTGCGGCCTTCTAGCAACACAACGTGATACCACTGATTAACACCCTCACCGCCGTAGTGCTGGATATCGGTGAAGCGACAGAGATGGTCTTCGATAATCACGCCCTTGTGCATCTCCTGAACCATCTCCGGAGTGACATCCCCCAAGATGCGAACTGCATATTCTCGTTCAATCTGGGAGCTTGGATGCATCAATTTGTTCGCGAGTTCTCCGTCGGTAGTAAATAACATGAGACCACTAGTGTTTAAATCGAGACGGCCAACGGAAACCCAGCGACCATGCTTCAAAGGAGGAAGCTTATCGAAAACTGTCCGCCTTCCTTCCGGATCACTTCGAGTCGACACTTCGTTCTCAGGTTTGTTGTAAAGAATTACGCGGCGATCCTCGCGAATTTTCTTTTGCGGCGCCAACTTCTTTCCGTCGACAATAATCTTATCGTCGTCGATCACGCGGTCACCGATAACGGCAACCTTGCCATTGACCTTGATGCGGCCTTTTGCAATCCAGGTCTCGATTTCGCGGCGCGAACCGAAGCCTGCACGAGCTAATACTTTTTGAAGCTTCTCAGTCATGATTTATTCGTTTTATGTTAATGGATTTCTTGCGGCTAGCTTAAGCATGCCGGCAATTCAATCAGTGCTGAATCTTAGTGCCTGCATCATCATTCACACTAAATTCGATCTCTGTCGACTCTTCTTTCGAAGCGTCTTCAGCAGATTCGGATTCGGTGACTTTACTGTCTACCGCCTCTAACGAGTCTAGCGCCTCATCCAATTCCTTAATGCCAAATTCTTCTTCGAATTCCACATCCTCTGCGTCTGGCTCTTCGTCCTCTTCATCGATCACGGTAGGAAATTGTAACTCTGGCGGCAGCCGCAGAATCTCGTCGAGCGGCTTCTTGGAGAGCGCGACGGCTTCTTCTTCAGCGATTAAGTCAGCCTTATCGGACTCAGTTAACTCGATACTGTTCTCGTCTATGACTTCCTCTGGAAGCTCGAGAATACGCGCGCCCGCCAGATCATCTTCGAGATCGAACTCAGGATCGGCCACAGCTAGATCCTTGATCTCAGAAAGCGGCGGCAAGTCCTGCAGGCTCTTCAAATTAAAATAGTCTAGAAACTGCTTGGTGGTGGCAAACATCGCCGGGCGACCGGGAACATCTCGATGACCCACCACGCGAATCCACTCTCTATCCAACAAGGTGCGGACAATATTTGAGCTCACTCCAACACCGCGTATCTCTTCAATATCGCCGCGAGTTATTGGCTGTCTGTAAGCGATAAGGGCCAGAGTCTCCAACAGAGCTCTAGTGTAGCGTGGCGGACGCTCTTCCCAAAGTTTCGCAATCCATTCGCTGAGCTCCTGCTTCACCTGAAATCTAAACCCGGAAGCCACTTCCTTGAGCTCGAAGCCACGGTCGGCACAATCTTCGGCAATGCTATCCATTACCAACTTCAGTTCTTGGCGGTCCGGCTGCTCATCTTTACTGAATACCTGAATAATATTATCCAAGGTGAGCGGTCGACCAGCAGCGAGCAGCAAGCCTTCCACAATCATTTTTACTTTGTTGTCAACGTCACTCATGCTGCGTTCGTACCCATACTAACTTCTAGATTTTATGTGAATCGGCCCGAAGGACTCCGACTGTACAATTTCGATCATGGAGTCTTTGATCAGCTCCATTATTGCTAGAAATGTCACGACCACCCCTAACCTGCCTTCTTCGCGTATTAATAGCGATACCAACGGCACAAACTTCTGATTCGATATGCGGACTAATATTTCAGACATCTTCTCGCGGGTCGAAAGTGTCTCCATTTGCACGTGGTGATGCTCAAAATTGTTCTCGCGCTTGAGTACGCTAGAGAGTGCGACTAACACTTCCTTTAGGCCCACTGTTGGATCGGCGGTTATGCGCTCGATCTCAGGCAATGCAGCGCCGGCGCGATGGATGTCTCTATCCATGCGTGGCAATTCATCAACGTCGTGAGCGGCCTTCTTGAAACGCTCATATTCTTGCAGCCGGCGGATAAGCTCCATACGAGGATCACCTTCTTCCGCCTCTTTCTCTACCTGTCGCGGCAGCAATAACCGCGATTTGATTTCGGCAAGCATCGCCGCCATAACCAAATACTCTGCAGCCAACTCGAACTGCCAAGATTCCATAAGGTCGACATAATTCATGTATTGATCGGTAATATCCGCGACATTGATATCTAGGATATCGATGTTCTGCCGTCTGATAAGGTAGAGCAAGAAGTCGAGCGGGCCCTCGAAGGCTTCGAGAAATATTTCTAAGGCATCGGGTGGAATATAGAGGTCTTTGGGGACCTGTGTCATGGCCTCGCCGGCCACTATAGCGAAGGGCAGCTCCTGCTGCTCCGGAGCGTCGGGGTCATGCACTTCGAGGATTGCGGGAAGCCCCTGTAGCTCAGTGTTTTCCGGATCTGCTTCGGTGCCGATAATGGTCAATCTGCTGGTCTACTTTGAGTTCTTATAATGAATGGAATTTTACCTCATATAGGTGGCAAATGCTCACCTGGAAGGCCTCTAGTTTCCAAATCAATTACCATCTACCGAGGCCCATTGCATCACGAACATCCTGCAGCGTTTCCTTCGCCGCCTCTCTCGCCGTCTCGCAACCCTCGGCAATGATAGACCTCACAATATCCGGGTCCTTTTCGTATTGAGCCGCCTCTTTTTGGATCGGCTCCAGTTCGGCGATAATCGCATCGCTGATCGGCTTCTTGCATTCAAGACACCCTATTCCTGCGCTGGTGCAGCCGTCAACAACCCACTGCTTTGTGTCCGCACTCGAATAGGTTTGGTGCAATTGCCATACAGGGCATTTCTCCGGATCTCCTGGATCTGTCAGGCGAACACGGGCTGGATCAGTCGGCATCCTAGATATCTTCTTCTCCACCTGATCCAATGGCTCCCGCAGAGTAATAGTGTTGTCATAGGACTTTGACATCTTCTGCCCATCAAGACCGGGCATCTTCGCAGCTTTCGTAAGCAGCGCTTGCGGTTCGGCCAATATCATCTTGCCGCCGCCCTCGAGATAGCCGAATAGCCGCTCCGAGTCGCCGATAGAAATATTCTGCTGCTCCTTGAGCAAGGCTTTCGCCTTTTCCAGCGCCTCATGATCGCCCTGCTCCTGGTAGGCGGTTCGTAGATTGCTATATTGCTTCGCCGCCTTCTTGCCCATCTTCTTGATTGCAGCCGTAGCATTCTCTTCAAAGCCAGGTTCGCGCCCATAGATATGATTGAACCTTCTGGCTGTTTCGCGAGTAAGTTCTACGTGCGCGACCTGATCTGCACCCACAGGCACATAGCCCGCGCGGTAAATCAGAATATCGGCGGCCTGCAATAAGGGGTAACCGAGGAAGCCATAGGTGGCCAGATCCTTCTCTTGCAGCTTGTCCTGCTGGTCTTTGTAACTCGGGACACGCTCTAGCCAACCAAGCGGTGTGATCATCGAGAGCAGCAGATGCAATTCCGCATGCTCGGGCACGCGGGATTGAACGAATAAAGCTGCAGACCCAGGATTCACGCCAACGGCCAGCCAGTCAATTACCATATCGAGGACATGCTGATCGAGTGACAGCGAGTCATCGTAATGGGTAGTCAACGCATGCCAATCAGCGACGAAGAAGAAGCACTCATACTCATGCTGCAGCTTTACCCAGTTATTGAGCACCCCGTGCATATGCCCAAGATGTAGCCGGCCAGTGGGTCGCATGCCTGACAATACTCGCTGTTGTGAATCCACCTTGGACAATTCGCTCTCCTGACTGTGTAAATTAGTCTGTAAACTGATCAATCTAACTAAATAGTGATTATAACCTGCAATGCGATCTCTATCGAAATGGTTCTGCGTCGCCTTTTCCCTCACGAATAACTTTGGGAATGCCATCGACCAAATCGACCATCGTGGTAGCCTCGACGCCACAGACGCCACCATCTACGATTAAATCTACAAGCTTCCCAATCTTCAACCTCATATCATAAGGATCTACCAGGCGCTCGTCCTCATCAGGGAGGATCAAGCTCGTGCTCATGATTGGCTCTCCCATTTTTTCTAAAATGGCCTGAGCGATCGCATTATCTGGTACTCGCAAACCGATGGTTTTCTTTTTCGGGTGTAGCAGTCTTCTTGGCACCTCTGGCGTCGCCTTGAGGATAAAAGTATAGGGCCCGGGCGTGTAAGCCTTCAATATCCTATAAGCACTATTATGTACCTGCGCATAGCTCGCCAAGGACGACAGATCCTTACAAACAAGTGTGAAATTATGTTTATCCCCGAGTTGTCGAATGCGGCGAATACGATCCAAAGCGCCCTTGTCACCTATGTGACAACCAAGTGCATAGGTAGAATCTGTAGGGTAGACAATCACGCCACCCGCAAGCAGGACATTCGCAATCTGCTTAATATTTCGATCTTCCGGATCGGAAGGATGTACCTGCAAAAAACTGCTCATGTATCCACTTGCCCAATAGCCAAAACGCTGAATCGGTCCAGTTCTGCAGAAAAAAGCTGATTCTATTACATTGACCTACAAAAGCAGACACCTTTCTGCAAATCGATTACTATGGCGCGATTGGTTTTTAAGAGATTTTTGTGAATGAAACAGTTTATTGACTACATTCCCCTGCTGGTTTTTTTCAGCGTTTGGGCAATGGACGAACGCGTAATCAATGTTGCTGGTTACGACCACACCTTTGGGGGCATGTTCAGCGCAGCGGAATTTTTGCTCGCCGCCTCCGTATTGGTATATGGCTCCCTGTTTGTCTACCAGAAAAGATTAGACAAATTTCAATGGATCACCTTGGCCGCTGTTGTCCTTTTTTGCATCCCCACTATCATATTTAAGAACATCGCTTTCCTAAAGTGGAAAGCTCCCATAGTAAACTGGATCTTCGCCTCGATATTTATCGCCTCTCGCTACTTCGGCGACAAACCAGCCATAGAACATATGATGGGTCATGCGGTTACGGCGCCTAAAGAAGTATGGCACAAGCTGAATACTATGTGGGTCTTCTATTTTATTGTACTTGGCGCTATCAACTTGACCGTTGCATTCACCTTAAGCGAAGCGCTCTGGATAAAATTTAAAGTGTTCGGAAATTTAATACTCACCTTCGGTTTCGTCTTCATGCAGATGCCAATTCTAGCAAAGTATATCGAAGTGGGAAATGAAGACGAGGCGAGCAACGAAGATTCGGCTTAGGAAGAAAGTATGCACTACGCGATTATGAGTGAAGACATCCCAGATAGCCTTGAGAAAAGAAAGGCGGCACGGCCCGCGCATCTTGATAGATTGAACAACCTCGCATCACAAGAGCGGCTATTGGTAGCTGGACCGCATCCTGCAATAGATTCTTCAGAGCCTGGGGAAGCCGGATTTAGCGGCAGCCTAGTCATTGCAGAATTTGATAGCCTAGAGCAAGCCAAAGCTTGGGCCGATGCAGACCCCTACGTGGCTATGGGCGTCTATCAAAGCGTCGTTGTTAAGCCATTTAAACGCGTACTTTGAGCGCGCCTGATCCTTTGCACGCCTAATATTTAGTTCTATTTACAACAAGCTATTGCGCAGGACTCAAGTCTGGAAATTTCGTATCTAGTATTACATTCCATTCGTCTAGGAGTGCTTTTCTACGCTCGAACAATGAGCTGAAATCACCTTCAATCACGATGCTGTTGATCGTATCGCGACGTCTTAGCTGATTAACAACCGGCATCCCACTTAACACCTTGCCGAAGACGGAATGCTTTCCATTTAGATGAGGTGTTGCTAAGTGTGTAAGAAAAAATTGACTGCCGTCAGTTCCTGGCCCCGAGTTGGCCATTGAAATAATTCCCGGCTGGTTATGGTGCAGCACGATCTCTCCAGAAAATTTATAGCCGGCATCACCAGTGCCATTGCCCAAGGGGTCACCGCCCTGCACCATGAAATTTCTTTCCACGCGATGAAACGTCAATCCATCGTAGAAGCCGCGCATCGCCAGGTTCGCAAAGTTAGCTACCGTTGTGGGCGCAGCCCTCTCGTTTAGCTGAACTACGATCTCACCTTTTGAGGTATCTATAATCGCTCGCAGGGGTTGTGCTATTACGCTAGCGCTTATAAATGAAAGCATGAGAACCAGCATCAAATTCAGGGTGTGTCTAAAACTTTTTTTATAAGAAGTATTTCGCATCATTTCTTTTTCCGTTTGCCACAACATATAAACATTGAAATCATGTCGTGATTCTGTTCATCCTAATCGGCGTAATCAAGAATAACCGGCGCATGATCAGAAAAGTTTTGTCCTGTGTAGATTTCTCCCGACTTGGCTTTCTTCGCGATGCCCTCGGTAACAACTTGGTAATCTAGTCGCCATCCCACATTGTTGGCGCGCGCCTGACCGCGGTTAGACCACCAAGAGTATTGATCAGCCTCTTCGTTCACACGCCGGAATGCATCGACATAACCTACCTTGTCATAGAGAACATCGAGCCATTCTCGCTCTTCGGGTAAGAATCCAGAGTTTTTCCTATTTGGCCTCCAGTTTTTTAAGTCTATTTCCTTGTGACAGATGTTCCAGTCTGCACAGACAATAATTTCGCGCTTGCTCTTACTTAGCTTTTTCATGTGTTTCATAAAGTCATCCATGAAGCTGACTTTCCTGGCCTGCCTCTCATCCCCACTCGACCCAGACGGTAAGTAGAGCGAAGCTATGCTCAAGCCGTCGTAGTCTGCTTGGATATATCGGCCTTCTGTATCAGCCAACTCAAATCCTAAGCCCTTCTTTACTTTCTTCGGCTTTTTGCGCGAATACAATGCCGTGCCCGAATACCCCTTCTTCACCGCATCGAAGTAATGGCAGTGATAGCCTTCAGGGTGAAACACAGGATCGGTCAGTTGGTCGGCCTGCGCCTTGGTTTCCTGCAGGCAAACCACATCAACATCTGCTTCGGGCAACCAATCGAAGAACCCCTTTCTCGCTGCAGCGCGAATGCCGTTGCAGTTAAATGTCATTATGCGCATGAAAAATTCCTTTTTATTCCTTTGCCGAGGCAGATGCGGACCAAGTGTAAGTGATGCCGCACTCAGTCGCTATTCCCATCAGGTGATGCGCCCCACAGCGACAATATTCGACTAACCCACAGCAATGTAAATTTATGTTACCTATAGTTACGCATGTGATTCACATCATATTTCAACTAGTTAGGAGATTTTCGCCAACTAAAATAGAAAAAGTACAGCTAATAAAGCCCAATATTTTAAGGAATTATACTATAAGCCATTGAAATAACTATAGTTAATATTTTTTGTTACCCAATGTTACGCATCCGCACGAATAACGCCAAAATACTTACAAACGTTACCTATTATCTCAAAATGTGTTACTATGCGTCCCGCAGTTGAGAAGAAATTCCAAATCAACTTAGTCCCAACCATCAAACCGAGGAGAAAGTAATGAGCAAGACACTTAACAGAGTACGGCCCGTTATCGAAGCGACAGTTATCAGTATTTTACTGGTAGTAGCTGCATTAGCAGTTCCAGCCGCAATCGTATACGCATCCGTCTAAGCCAATTCGAATAGGAGGCTTTATGCAAAGCCCTTTAATTGATTTAC
>JAPKAI010000008.1 GCA_028825335.1 Gammaproteobacteria bacterium
CGGCAAGATTTCAGGGCTATTTCGAACATATGGAAATGCAGATGATGGTGGATGCAGGCATGAGCCCAATTGAAGCTATCCGCGCCTCAACCGGTGTAGCTGCCGATTGCATCGGCATGGGAGATATAGGAACCCTGGAGCCAGGCAAATGGGCCGACCTACTCGTACTAGATGCTAACCCAGCCGAGGACATAGCCAACTCAAAAACAATAGCAAGCGTGTGGATAGCTGGAAATCGCGTGCCCGATTAGGGGTCGATAGCTAATGAAAATCCCTCACGTTTGCCACCAACCCCCGGAGTTTTGGTATTCGAGGGCGGAAGCTAGGATGATTTTTTACAGATTGTCGAATAGTATTGCTCTAGTTAGGGTGCCTACTGCCCTAGCTGCAGCATGATAGTCTTCAGAGTAGGCAATCAAGGAACGACTAGCGCTCATGTCCAAGAATAACGCCCATCAGGCCGGCAGGCATTTCCTACAAATACCCGGCCCATCCAATGTGCCCGATAGAGTACTACGTGCTATTGCCCAGCCCACCATTGACCATCGGGGTCCCGAGTTTGCACAGCTGACTCTGGGAATTCTGGATAAGCTTAAATCAGTGTTCAACACTGAATCCCCTATCTTAATTTATCCAGCCTCAGGAACCGGCGGTTGGGAATCATCGCTGCTGAATACGCTTTGCCCCGGCGATAAAGTCCTAGCCTTCGAGACTGGACATTTCGCGACCCTGTGGAAGAACGTCGCGGTTAAATTGGGTCTGGAAGTGATCTGGGTCGAAGGAGACTGGCGTCAAGGTATCGATGCGGATGTCGTGGAACAGCATCTGCTAGATGATCAGTCACATGAAATTAAAGCAGTGCTGGCGGTGCATACTGAAACCTCCAGCGGTGCGACCAGCGATATCGCAAAAATCAGGAAGGCCATCGACGCTGCCAAACATCCTGCGTTGTACATGGTGGATGCCGTTTCCTCTCTAGCATGTACCGAGTTGAGGCATGATGACTGGGGTATCGATGTCACTATCAGCGCTTCCCAAAAGGGTTTAATGCTACCCCCGGGATTATGTTTTAACTCTGTCAGTGAAAAAGCCTTGGCAGCCAGCAAGACTTCGAGATTCCCCCATTCCTATTGGAGTTGGGATTCCATGCTGGAGCTCAATAAAAAAGGCTACTTCCCCTACACACCAAGCACTAATATTCTCTACGGCCTTGATGAAGCACTCTGTATGTTGCACGACGAGGGCATGACTAATGTCTTCGCGAGACACCTCCGCCTAGCGCGAGCTACGCAGTTAGCAGTAGCGGGCTGGGGACTAGAGAATCTTTGTGCAAATTCTGAGGAATATTCAAACTCCACCACCGCTGTGTTAATGCCAGAAGGTCATAACGCAGATGTGCTGAGAAATATCATCCTCGAAAGGTTTAATATGTCGCTAGGGATGGGATTAGGGAAGGTGAAGGGCACTGTTTTTCGCATCGGTCATATCGGAGACTTCAACGAGTTGATGCTGGCCGGAACCCTTAGCGGGGTCGAGATGGGCTTGAACATTGCGGGGGTGCCTCATAAGAAAGGCGGCGTGAATGCCGCGCTGGAGTTTTTAGCAAGCCCCGTGTAAGACTCACACTATTTGCGTTTAGATTCTTTTTTCCAACACCTTGAAAGTAAAAATCGATTTTACGAAAATCGAGCCTTAGCCAGGGTTACCCGACCCTCCCCAAGGTAAAAAATACTAAGAATAAATGCCGGAGTTTTCATGGATCCATCTACTGCCGTAAGTATGAGCCCAGCGGTATCTCTCCTGGGCTTCGCCGTTGTGATTTTCCTTCTGCTTTTTCTCATAGCCAAATGGAAGTGGCATGTCTTCTTCGCCCTGTTAGTCCCGATTCTGTTGTTCGGTATTTTGCCAGGTGTGCAGCAAAATAATTTTATTGATGCCTTCGAGTCCGGCTTCGGAAATACTCTGGGATCTATCGGCGTGGTGATTGTGCTTGGCTCCATCATTGCCGAGGCGCTTAAACACACCGGCGCAATTCAAGTTATCACTCGTTCTATGGTTAATCTAATCGGCTCGAATCGGATGCCCCTGGCCTTAACCTTGACTGGATTTATCATTGGCGTTGCCATTTTTTCAGACGTTGCATTCGTTATCCTTAATCCCTTAGTGCACTCGGCTGCCAAGAGTATGGGAGTGAGCATCGCCGTAATGTCCACAGGCTTAGTCGGTGCCCTGCAACTAACCCATGCAATTGTTCCACCTACTCCTGGGCCACTGGCTGCTGCTGCTCTGTTAGGTGCTGACATTGGTAAGACAATTATCTTTGGCAGTATTGCCTGCCTGTTTGGGTCCATAAGTTGCTGGGCCTGGGGAGTTTATGTGGCGGGTCCGCGCATTACGACCCAAGCCTCAGATGAATTTGATGGCAGCGATTTTGAACACTCCGAAGAGGAATTACCCAGCACCCTAAGCTCGTACATGCCTATAGTAATCCCCATCGTGCTGATAGGCACGCAGAGTGTCGTAAGTCTGGTATTCGACGAAGGCCATATACTCAGAACTATTTTCTCCTATTTGGGTTGGCCGGTAATCGCACTATCAGTTGGTGTATGGCTAGCTTATCGAAATATTAAGAGTAGCGATGCGCGGGAAAGAGCAAAAAATGAATGGGTGGAAGCGGCGCTTAGAACCTCTGCGATGATCCTCGTTGTTACAGGGCTTGGAGGGTCGCTTAGTGCAATATTGCGAGGTACACCGGCGGTTGATTTTATCGCCATGATGTTTACAGACTATGGATTGCCCACCATATTGCTCCCCTTTGTAATAGGCATAATTGGCAACCTGATTACCGGGTCTACCACTGTTGGGGTTATCACTGCCGCGTCCTTGGTCGCACCTATGTTGGGAACGCTGGGCTTGTCCCCGGAAGCTGCTATGTTGGCTGGAGCAAGTGGTTCGGTAATTATTAAATACGTGAACAGCAGTTATTTTTGGGTGTGTACCTCGTTAACCAAACTAAGTGTCGCCGACGCCGTTTTTAGTTACGGAGGGGCGACTCTGGTCGGTGGTATTACGTCTTTTGCGGCAGTTTGTATAATGTGGGTTCTAGGGTTTATTTAGCTCTGTAAAAGTTACTCTGCCAGAGCCATCTCTAGAACTCGTGCTACATGAATCGCTTCTCGGCCTGCCCCGTCTTGAATCTGGTGCCTGCAACTTGTGCCATCGGCGACGATCAAACAATTGGCATCGGCTTCTCTTACCGCTGGCAGTAAACTGAGTTCCCCCATCTTCATCGAGGTATCGAAATGCTTGGCATCGTAGCCAAATGAACCGGCCATGCCGCAGCAACTCGATTCTACTGTTTCCACAACTAACTCCGGCACCATTGCGAGCACTTGTTGAACCGACGACATGACTGCAAATGCCTTCTGGTGGCAGTGCCCATGAAGCAGCGCTCGTTTTGCCGGCAAGGATTTTAGTTTCAGCTGTAACTCACCTTTGGCTTCTTCTGCTGCTAAAAATTCCTCGAATAGAAAAGCATGTTGAGATAAGGCAGTAGTTTCATCACCAGGAAGCAGTGACGGAAACTCATCGCGTAAAGTGAGTAAACAAGAAGGCTCAAGCCCAACTATCGGTATGCCCTTCTCCACAAAAGGCCTGAGGCTAGCAATTACCCGTTGTGCCTCGACTCGCGCCTCATCCACCATGCCGCTGCTGAGGAAGGTTCGACCACAGCACAGCGGCCGAGCTTTATCGGCTGGTTCGGCCGCGTGCACCGAATAACCTGCCGCGGTTAGTACCGCCAATGCCGCTCTTGCATTTTCAGGCTCGAAACAGCTATTGAAGGTGTCCACTAACAGCACTACGTCTTTGCCTGTAGTAGAAATCTCTGGCTGAGACGGCACTTCTATTTCCGGTCGAAATTGATCCGCTCGCCACTTTGGCAGACTGCGTCTGGCGCTGAAGCCCAGCATAAGTTCCGACAAACTCTTCAAGCCGGGAATTTGATCTCGTAGATTTAACAGGAAAGACAGGTTCCGCATGCGATAAGCATAGCGTGGCAAATAGGCGACTAAACGATCCTTTAAGGACAGGCTATTTTTTTTATAATACTGGTGCAGGAATTCAATTTTCATCTTCGCCATGTCGATGCCGGTTGGACATTCGCGCTTACAGCCCTTGCAGGAAACACACAGTGCCATGGTATCGAACATCGCATCAGAAGAGAGTGCCTCTGGCCCCAACTGGCCGCTGACCGCCAGTCTTAGAGTATTTGCGCGGCCCCGAGTGACATGCTGCTCATCTGAACTTACTCGAAAAGACGGGCACATGACGGCGACGTCTGATTTTCTGCAGGCGCCGTTGTTATTACACATCTCAAGCGCCTGGTTGAAACTTCCAAATTCCGACCAGTCCATGGTGGTGGCGATGGGCGCATTCGAATAGCCTGGAGCAAATCGGAAAAGGCTTCTGTCGTCCATTTTTGGAGGGCGTACAATCTTGCCGGGATTAAACGTACCTGTCGGATCAAAGCTGTCTTTCACCTCCTCGAAAGAATTCACCATGCGCTGCCCGAACATGGGCAGGTGAAATTCAGATCGTGAAAGGCCGTCTCCGTGTTCACCGGAATGAGACCCCTTGTACTCACGAACAATTTCTAGAGTCTCCTCTACTATTTCTCGCATTTTTTGAGCGCCACTTTCTTCTTTCATATTGAGAATTGGGCGAACGTGCAAGCAACCTACTGATGCATGCGCGTAGAAGGTGCCAGTTGTTCCATGTTTGTAAAAAATCTCACTTACTCGGCGCGTATATTCTGCAAGGTCTTTCAAATCCACCGCACAGTCTTCGATAAAGGAGACCGGCTTTCCATCGCCCTTCATAGACATCATTATATTGAGGCCGGATTTGCGCACTTCCCATATGGCTTGTTGAAATTCATTATCCGTAGCTTCGACAACCGAATTTTCGGAACCCAAGGATTCCACTAGCTCGACCAGTTGCGACAAACTATGCAGTTGAGCCGCCTGCTCCTCGCCAGAAAATTCGACCAGCAATAAGGCTTGAGGCTCACCCTGAACAAAGCGATCAACTGTCCCCGCGAATACCGGAATATCCCTAGCCAGGTCAATCATGGTGCGATCAACCAATTCAACAGCGCTGGGGTTCAGCTCGACAATATGCTGTGTTGCCTCCATGGCTTCATAGAAGGAGGAAAAGTGGCAAACGCCGAGAGTCTTGTGCACCGGTAGGGGCTGCAATTTCAAATGAATGCGCTGGAAGAATGCGAGCGTGCCTTCGGAGCCCACCAACAAATGAGACATGTTCGGGTTTTGTTGTGTGAGTACGTCGATATTGTAGCCACCGACGCGGCGCAGTAGATCGGGAAAGCGCTGTGCAATTTCTTGCGCTTCCCTGTCGCCAAGAGCCAGCATCTTTTTGAGTAATCCAATTTGCGCCGGATCTTCATCAGTGAGTTGACGATCACGCAGCGTCTTAAAATGCACCTGACTGCCATCCGCCAGCAGACCATCGATAGCCAGCACATTGTGCACCATATTGCCGTAGCGAATAGAGCGAGATCCGCAGCTGTTATTGCCAGTCATGCCTCCCAGAGTTGCGCGGTTGGCTGTAGAGACATCCACTGGATAGAACAGGCCGTGGGGTTTGAGGAAACGGTTTAGATGATCCAACACCATACCGGGTTGCACGCAGGCTGTGCGAGCCTCAGCGTCAAACTCGAGAAGCCCATTGAGGTGCTTGGTGGTATCAAGGATCAGCGCTTCGCCGATTGCCTGGCCGGTTTGGGAAGTGCCAGCGCCTCGGGGTAGTACCGGAATACCTTCATCCACAGCTATCTGTAGGGCAATTTGTACATCCTGCTCTGTTTTGGGAACCGCAACCCCA
Organism: Gammaproteobacteria bacterium; assembly: GCA_028825335.1. Classification (GTDB taxonomy): domain Bacteria; phylum Pseudomonadota; class Gammaproteobacteria; order Pseudomonadales; family Pseudohongiellaceae; genus UBA9145. The sequence goes on from JAPKAI010000008.1 coordinate 5,905, forward strand.
AGAGGTTGTATCTGATAAATAGAAGCATCGGTACTGTAACGCCCGCGGCTAAAATCATCGAACATCACCTCGCCCTGCAACTCCTTTCTGAGGCGTGTGGCAAGCGTGCTGTCATTGCTATATACCATCTCTGTTATCTCTTCTGCTTGGGCCAAATGGGCCTGTTCTTTATATCAGTCTTGCTCTGCGCCTTGCAAAATAAACTCAGTAGAAAGGTAGAAATGGGGTCAGAATAAATATCCAGTAGTTTACGGGCTTTTTGAGTCAGTCCAACTCTCTCCTCCCCTACTCCAATATTTCCTACTTTTCGAACCTTTACCTCCTTTAATTCATTATCGCCAGCACCTATTCCCATTTACTTTTCCCAAACTTAGAGAGACACTCAATCAACCTCATCTGAAACTGCTATGGAAGGCAATAATATGGAGAGAACAATGAGTCAAAAAAAGACTGACCGACGAGAATTTCTTAAGCGTAGCGCCGCTGTAGCGGGCGCTGTAGGCCTAGGAGCGGTAAAGCCGGCTCTTGGGCAGGATCATGAACATATGCCGGTAGCGCCTGAACCTGGGGCTTTTATCCGCGGTTCTGACGAAATGACGGCCTATGGCTCGCGTTCCCGCTTCGTAGATTCGGTGCGTATTCCCCATGGAGGGCGAGAGTCTCCTGATTCCTTTGGCCTGGACTTTCATATTGCTACACCGCTGCAGGATTCGGTGGGTGAGATCACCCCCTCCTCGCTCCACTATATGGGCACTACGCGCGGGTCCTTTGTGCCGGACATCGATCCGGATGAGCATCGGCTGATGATTCACGGCATGGTGGATAATCCGATCGTGTTTAGTATGGAGGACTTGAAGCGTATGCCCTCTGTGACTCGCAAGCATTTCATCGAATGCGCGGGTAATCGCTCGCGCAGCCGGCACACGACTATTCAAGAAACCCATGGTATGACTAGTAACGCCGAATGGACTGGAGTGCTGCTGTCTACTGTATTGAAAGAAGCTGGCGTGCACGCTGATGCCGATTGGGTTGTGGCGGAAGGCGTAGAGGAAGTGAAAGGCGCGTCGAGCATTCCTATGGCCAAAGCCATGGACGATTGTTTATTGTGCTACGGCATGAATGGCGAACCGGTACGTCCTCAACAAGGCTTCCCGTTACGTTTACTGGCACCCGGCTTCGAAGGCATCTTTAACGTGAAGTGGCTGCGGCGCATCAAGGTGGTGGATGAGTATTACATGACCTACAACGACTTCGGTCATCTGACCCGTGATCCGGTTAACGCCGCGCTGGGTTATCAGATTGGTCCTAAGTCGGTTATCACTTATCCCTCCGGCGGGCAGCAATTACCTGGCGCTGGTTTCTACGAGATCGGCGGTTTGGCATGGTCTGGCGGTGGTCGAGTAAGCCGCGTTGAAATTTCTACCGACGGCGGTCGCAGCTGGAAAGACGCTGACATTCGCGGTACGGCAGAGCCAATGGCACATACACGCTTTAGCTTCGAATGGGATTGGGATGGCGCCGAGTGCGAGCTGCAATCACGCTGCATCGATGAGATCGGTCAGATACAGCCTTCGCGCCAGCAAGCATTGGATTTCTGGAGCACAGATGGCGAGCGCGCCACTTTTGTGAAAGGACAGGACAATTCCATTCAACCTTGGCGGGTTGCCAGCGACGGGGGCGTCCACAATGCGATCAGCTAAGCAATGGATTGCTTTGAAGGCTCTTCGAACCTTGCTACTCGCAACAATACTGGTAGCAGGCGTGGTTTCTGTAAAAGCTCAATCGCCTTTGTACGGTGTAGGCCGAACGCCTACTGAAAACGAAATACGTCTATGGGATATTGCCATCGGCCCTAAAGGCGAAGAACTCCCGGTAGGCAGTGGTTCAGTAGATATGGGGTCAGAGCTGTATCTCTCAAAAGGATGTGCGGGTTGTCACGGTACTCTGGGTAATGGCGGAATGGCGCCGCGCTTAATCAAGCGCGATGCGGGACCGAATGCGGATCCTTGGGATTACGGCCGCGTACTGCCGATTCGCTCACCCTATGCAACGACGGTGTGGGATTTTATCAACCGTGCCATGCCACTTGGCGCCGAAGGTACCTTGACCGCGGATGAAGTGTATTCGTTGACCGCCTACCTGTTTTTTCTGAACGACGTGGTTGAAGATGGCGCTGAACTCAACGAGAAAACTCTGCCGCAGATTCAAATGCCAAATCGCACGAACTGGACGCAGGTTCCCGATTGGCTACCTGGCCAACCACGGCTTGAGGGCTATCCTTACTGAACGTGCTAAGTGGTCTGGTTAATTATATTCCCAGACCACTAATGCAGGGCTATAGTTAGGAGCAACCATCCATTGCATCAGCAGCGATAGCTGCGAAACTATGGTCCGCAAATTTTGAATACTAAATTAGATCTCAAAAGCTCCAGGCAATGGATTTATCGCCATAGTTACAACGCGCGAATCTGCCATTGGGTTACAGTGATTTCTTTCGCCTACCTGCTGTGGAGCGGAATTATGATATTCCTTCAGTTTCCCGAACTGTATTGGGGAAAAGTTGGATTCCAGGGACATCCTGCCGTGTTCAGGCTTTCAGACTGGGGACTTTCCTGGGATGAAGCTGACGCACTAGGCGATAGACGTTGGGGTAGAAACTACCATTACCTTTTCGCATGGGTATTTGTGTTCAACGGGATCGCTTATCTGGGCTGGAATTTCTGGCAGAAGAAATTCTATAAGAAGATGTTCCCCAGTCGTGAAGAACTTCGGCTTGAACACATCAAGACCGACATTCTAAATCATCTGCATTTTCGCACTTCGAATACTGAGTCTGCAAGAAGCTATAATTCGCTACAGAAAATTTCTTACGTGATCGTGCTCTTCGTTCTCTTTCCTTTCATGCTACTAAGTGGTTTCGCGCAAATGCCAGCCTTCACGGCAATTTCTCCGGAGCTTATTGATTTGTTTGGAGGCAGACAAACTGCTAGAACCCTTCACGTGGTGTGCACTCTGCTATTGGTTTTATTTGTAATTATTCACCTGATTGAAGTATTTGTCGCTGGAGCCATGAATCAGATTCGTTCAATGATTACAGGAAAGTACGCTCTTCCATCGGAGAGAGATGAATGAAAAAATCCAAGCCTGCAACTCTAACGCGGCGAAAGCTGATTACCAGAGCGGGAGCATTAGGTGGGATATTGCTCACCGGATGCGATAGCGATTTGTATACGCCGCCAAAAATACGCGGCGGCCTGATGGGAGTTGCCGATGTACTAACCATGTCCACACAGCGTTTCTTGATGGCCGGGCAAGCTCCCGTTCAGGAACATGACATAAGCGAAATTACCAAGAACTTCCCGGTGTGGAATCAGAGCAATCCTGACGACGACGAATATCAACGGCTACGCCAAGGCGGTTTTACTGAATGGTGCTTACCGGTAGAAGGATTAGTAAACCGCCCCGTAACCCTTTCCTTGGAGGATTTAAAGCGTTTCCCTCAGCAAACTCAAATCACGTCTCACATCTGCGAACAAGGATGGTCTGCTATCGCTCAGTGGACGGGCGCACCTTTACTACAAGTATTGGAAGCAGCAGGCGGGGTCAAGCCTGAAGCTCGCTATGTAGTTATCGATGCCTACGGTGGATGGTATGAAGGTTATGACATGTTCGATGTTGTTCACCCACAAACTATTCTGGCCTACGGCATGAATGGAAAAGACCTACCACAGGGCAATGGCGCTCCTGTTCGGCTGAGAGTCGAACGTCATTGTGGTTACAAGCAGCTCAAGTTCATAAAATCCATACAAGTAGTTTCCTCAATGGAAGGCTTTGGTAGAGGCACCGGCGGACTGAACTCAGACTTCGATTTTCACTGGTACGCTGGAGCCTGAAGTTAGAGGCCCACAATGCTCTGCGAGCTCGTCAGAATTAACTAAAAACGTGGCCTGTCCCCGATTTATCTTTTGCTTTAGTATAAAGCGTAATCTCCCTGAAAATACGGCGGAACGATCATGGCCTATTCACTCATCGGTAAGAACTTTACGCCACCGGATGTACACGGCAAGGTAAATGGCAAAGCCAAATATGCTGAGGATTTCACGGCGCAGGGCATGCTCTATGCACGCCTGCTCACCAGTCCGGTTCCCCATGCCCGCATTCGGCGCATCGATACCAGTGCTGCGCTAAAAATAGAAGGCGTTATCGCCGTACTTACCGCTGACGACGTGCCTAGCGTTGAGGGTGTAGCAAACCATATTCTGACCAATGAACCTGCTTATGTGGGGGATCCTATTCTGGCGGTTGCTGCAGTTGATGAGAAAACGGCCGAAGATGCAATCGCGGCGATCACCTTTGAATTCGAAGCACTGCCTTTTACCGTAGACCCGCTTACTAGCCTGCGCCCCGGTGGGCCCGAGGCTCGCACACAGGGGAATGTGGGCAACTCATCTATAAGAGAAGGCATACGCTCCATCAAGTGGAGCGCTGCAGAGTTTGCTGCCGCTGGCGAGAACACCCTGCCCCAGGGAGAATCCGCCTTAGAGTGGAGCGTGGGGGATCTGGAATCAGGGTTTAACGATGCGGCATTCGTCATCGATGAAAGTTTTGTAACAGCCAGTCACTCTCATTTGTCCATGGAGCCCCGCTCGGTTCTTTCTTATTGGGAAAACGGCAAGTGTTTTGTCTACGGCTCTAGTCAGAGCCAGAGCTTCCCGGTGCCGGGCCTTGCTGCCTACATCGGTATCGCCCCAGAAGACCTCGTGTTCGTGGCCGAGTTCTGTGGCGGTGGTTTTGGTTCCAAGGGTGCTGCCTATCCGAGCATGTCCATTCCTGCTCACATGTCACGTCTGACAGGTCGGCCGGTGATGCTGCGCATCTCTCGTGAAGAAGAGTATTACATTGGTTCGGCGCGGCATGGTTTTCAGGGGCACATTAAAATGGGCTTCCGCGAAGACGGCCGCATAACCGCGGCCGATTTGTATATCGTTCAGGACAATGGCGCCAATGCGGGTTTTTCCGACTGGTTGTCCGCCGGCGATGCCGTCTCTTTAGTGTATCAACCGCTAGCAATGCGCTTCCGGGGCATTCCAGTATTTACCAATACCCCACTCAAGGGCGCGCAGCGCGGCCCAGGGCAGAATCAGGTTCACGCCGCTATTGAGCCCTTACTCGACAAAGCTGCTCGGGAGCTGGGCATCGATAGGCTGGAGATTCGCAGCATCAACGCGCCGGAAAGTGACGACCTCTATGGGGCCAGACAGAGCTCTCTCACCAGCGCACACTTGCCGGAGGCACTGGCAAAAGGTGCAGAGCAGTTTGGTTGGGAAGAGAAAAGCCGACTCAGCGGGCAGCGCATTGGCAATAAGATCATCGGCGTCGGCGTCGGGCAGGCTTATCACTCGGCCGGAGCCAATGGCTTCGATGGCCTGGTTCGACTCTCCCCCGAAGGCAAGCTGCATATTCATACCGGTGTCGGCAATCTGGGCACCTATTCACATACCGCTACCTCACGGGTGGCTGCCGAAATTCTGAAGTGCAACTGGGATAACTGTGTTGTCGAACGAGGAGATAGCCGCCGTCACCTGCCCTGGAATCTAGGACAGTTTGGCAGCAACACGTCTTTCACCATGACCCGCACCAATTACGTAGCAGCAATGGATGCTCTGGAGAAATTGTTGGAGATCGCCGCGCTGGATATGGGCGGCTCGCCCGCCGATTACGACATCGGCGATGAAAGAGTTTTTCTTAAAGCTGACCCTTCAAACTTTATTAGCTACGCAGCGGCAGCAACGCGCGCCATCGAGATAGGCGGCAAATACAGCGGCCAGATAGCACCGGAAGACATTAATTCGATGACCCGCAATTCAGTTGCAGCTCTTGCTGGAACCGGACTGATTGGCGTGGCAAAAGACAACCTGGAAAAAGTGGGTACAGTGCCTGCACTAGCTGCGGGCTTTGTGCAGATTGCACTGGATACGGAAACAGGCAAGTACGACATTCTCGATTACGTAGGCGTGGCTGACTGCGGCACCGTATTGCATCCATTAGGACTGGGGAATCAAATCAAGAGCGCCGCCTTCATGGGTTTTGGTATGGCTGGTTTCGAGAGACATGCCTACGATCCGCAAAACGGTCTACCGGCCAATAGCAGCTTATATCTGGCCAAGCCGCCAACCTATCTCGATGCAGCTACCGACATGAGTTGGGCAGCCATCGACAAAGCCGACCCAGAAAACCCAGTTGGCGCTAAAGGCATCGGGGAGCCTATTCAGGGCTGTGCAGCCGCCGCTTTACTCTGCGCCATCTCCGACGCACTGGGTGGACATAATTTCAATCGAGTGCCAGTAACTGCCGACATGATTGTTAACGCTGCTAGCGGCAGGCCGCAATCTCAAAAGCCTTTGCAGACGAATACAACATAAATAATTGGGGACAGTTCTAAAACGAAAAGGGGACAGATTTATTCTGCCCCCTTTTTTCAAAATTAGAATACCCTGAGCCCAATTCTTCTCCCTTTCTTACGGGAGGGGAAACTTGGTTTGGGCGATGAAAGCATTTACTGCAGATAGCAGGTTTTGGCTATTATTGCTAACGACGAAAACTGATTCTTCGCGTTGGCCCGGCGTAAGGTCATGGTGATCGATCAGAATTATTTCTGCACCGTGTGACGGAATGATTTGATCGTCAAGCGCATAATATTCAGCTTCGGCGATGGCATCGAGCTGCCCTAGGTCGAACTCTGCGTAAAGCTCAGTGAATGTATTGGTGGTTCTAACGATAACTCCATCCGGCGCACGGCGATTAACATCGCGTTCTGCTGCCATCCCTGAAACGACCCCGACGGTCTTGCCAATAAAGTCGTCAATGTGTGCATAACTCTCCTGATCTTCCGGATTAATTCGCAGCGCCCTTCGCTCGTAAAGAAACGGCGAAGAAAATGTCGCTCCTGAATGTGCCCGGTCGGGGAAGTTCGCAACATTGGTTGCGACTAAATCGACTTCATCACTGCTGGCTAATAGCCACGATTCATTGAAAGGAACTACGACCCAAGAAATTTTCAGCTCCGCTTCGGCAGCAAACTGTTCGACGTACTGCCTGATCCAGAGCTGCGAGTCATACTGATTAGTGGGGGCGTCCGATGTTACCGCGACGGTAAGAACGCCTGATCTAATCGTCTGGATTTGTTGATCTACTCCGCATCCACTTGCACCCACATAAAAGCAGAACAGGGTAATAGTTGTTAGTAGCTTTTTCATTTCATTAATCCTCAAAATTCCTAGGTATTCTTTTAATCTATTCCCGCAAGATACTACAAGTATCGGCTATTAGGGAGCGGGATGATTCGAGAAGGTCATGCGGACACTTACGGCCTAACAACTTATTGGCGTGAGGTGGATTTCTTGATTACACCAACAGCATGCCAAGGTGGACTTCCCTGTTTCCAACTTCTGCTGTATTTTATGTTGATCCCTTTAATTCTGTTCCTTTCTTTACAGTAGTCACATTCGAAAATGGAGTTACGTATGAAACCACTCTGGCAGCTCAGCGCCATCGATCAGGCAGCCGGCATTCGTGAAGGAAATTTCACTGCAACCGCTCTCGTTGAATCTGTGCTGGAACGCGTGGCGCTAAAAAACTCCGAACTGAATGCCATCGTCGATCCTATGGGAGAGCAAGCGCTGTTGGCATCTGAAAAAGCCGATAAAGCAGTAGCAAATGGTAACAAGCTAGGCCCCTTACACGGAGTGCCCGTAACCGTCAAAGTGAATGTCGATACTAGAGGGAGAGCAACTACCAACGGAATGGAGGTTTTCAAAGATGTCATCGCACCAGACAATTCACCCCTCGTACAAAATTTGCTGAACGCGGGTGCCATCATCATCGGTCGCACCAATACGCCAGAAATGTCCATGCGCCTAACTACGGATAATCCGTTGTATGGCCTCACACGGAATCCTTGGAATTTAGAAATGTCTCCCGGGGGATCGTCCGGGGGAGCGGCTGCATCTGCTGCAGCAGGTTTCGGCGCTATTCACCACGGCAATGATATTGCAGGGTCGCTGCGCTACCCTGCCACGGCCTGCGGTGTAAGTACGCTTAAGCCAGGACTGGGACGGGTTCCTGCTTATCTTCCTTCTGCAAAAGCTGAGCGCGGCATGCTGGCACAACTCATGTCCGTACAAGGAGCAATTTGTCGCGAAGTAAAAGATGTGAGGCTCGCGACACAGGTGTTGATCGGACATGATCCCCGCGACCCCTGGCATGTGCCGATGCCATTTAGTCAGGGAGGCCCGGCCTTAACCAAAATTGGTTTTTGCCGTGAGGCCCATGGCTATCCCATTCATGAGGGCATTCTTGCCAACTTGGACCGGGCTGCGTCCATTCTTGAAGACGCGGGCTACATCGTTGAAGAGATTGAGACTCCTTCCATTGCTGAAGCCGCTAAAGCATGGCTTCAGGTAACCAACTTCGAAATGAAAAAGACTCTCGAACCTGTGTTCAGCGAACACGGTAGCGAGATCATCAAACAAATATTCGATTGTTATTACCAGCTGGAAGACATGGTGGATGCCGAGGGCTATCTATTCGGTATTGCCGAACGTACCCGCATGGTACGCGAATGGAATCTTATATTGGCAGACTACCCACTGATATTGACGCCTTACTTAATGCGGCCAGGCTATCCCAATGATTTTGATGAAACCTTCGAAGGAGTTAAAGATCTTTTTGATTCCTCCATCTACAGCTACGGCTTGAATTACGTGGGAATGCCTGCGGGTGTTGTGCCGGTGGATCTGGTGGATGGCCTGCCATCGGGAATACAGTTGATTGGCCAGAAATGGCGAGAAGATCTTATTCTAGATGCCATGGAGGTCATCGAAAATGCAACGGGCGTGATGACGCGAAAGCTTTGGGATCGAGAATCAGATTAAGAGAAAGCAAAGAGGTCGGAGTAATTTGACCCAGAAGCCATGCTTTAGCATGGTTCCACGGAGCATCGAGCGACAATGTCATTCACTAAGCACCATCGGGTGCTAAAAGTGTCTAGTTACTTAGAAAGTCTACACAGCTTTATAGCCGCCACCATGCTCATGCGCCGCGTGTACCAGCTAATCCAAAGATGCCTGATTAACGCTCTGAACGGCAGCTGCAGTTTGCTGCGGAAAACGCAGGGAGCGAGTGGCCATAAGTGTTAATCCAAGCGCCATAAACAGATGCAAGAAATCGCCGGGCTGCAAAACCGGAGGTAACGAGAACTGACTAGAGAACAACAACAGTGCCGCAAGCAATGAGCTACTCCCCATTGTCGCCTTTACATCCCTATTCTTCATTGACCTGAGCAACAGTGCAACTACTGCGACGATCGCTAGGAGATTTCCCCACAAGCTGAATTCCAGAGCCGAGGCGACTAGACCAAAGGCGCCAGCGATGATTAAGAAGATACTCGCGAAACGCCAACTCTGAGCAACGCCCGAATCCGGCCACAAGAATGCAGCTGCCAATAATGGGTAAGCAGCAGAGGCACCTAGTCCAGAGAAGAAACTATGCATCCCTGGCAAGGGCAATAAAGTCGAGAAACGCAGAACTCCCAAAAATGCTGCAGCAGCAAATACGGCAGCGCTTAAGCGTATACCGATCGATGCACTCGGTTTCATAATAATCGCGAGTGTCGCAATCAGCAGCACGCCGTCTGAAAGCGCCAGGCTATTCATGATGCCGCCCCACGCCTAGATGTCTTGGCCCAGAGAAGGCCCACACTTGCGAAGGCGAGCACAGCAAAAGAAGCGATGAAAATTTGGACAAATGCCGGCAGCTGCTGCTTGGATCCCAAATACAAGACCAAAAGGCCGGCCGAAATTACCGTCATCAGCAAGCCTGACAATCGAATCAGTGCGGGTGAGTCAGGCTCTTGCGCTTCCTCGCCTGTCAGCACGCTCTTCTTAATACCACCGGCTGAATTTCCCTCTGGCACCCAAACTGGCTCACCAAAGAAGCACATGAGCTTGTCACGCCAGTTCGACTGAGCACCTGCTTTGCGAAACATCCCCACCCAATAGTGCAAATTACTCCACACCGGATTCCAGCTATTCAGCGGGGTCTTGATGCCAAACCTAACTGGTTCGTCTACTCGCTCATCGGCATAGGTTCCGAAAAGCCTGTCCCAAACACTAAAGACGCCGCCGTAATTTTTGTCGATACAATAATCATTTTTGCCATGATGTACGCGATGATTAGAGGGTGTAACGAGAAACAATTCTAACCAACCGAGCCTCCCCACTAAGCGCGTATGCACCCAAACCTGATAGAGCAGATCGATGAGCCCGATAATCACGAATACTTGAACAGGGATGCCTAAGATGGCAAGGGGCATATAAAACACCCATTTAAAATAGAAGCCAGTGGAGGCCTGCCTTAGCGCAGTCGAAAGGTTGAATTGTTCACTGCTATGATGAGTGATGTGAGAGGCCCAAAACATATTGACCTCATGACCCGTGCGATGCACCCAGTAGTACATGAAATCGTAAAGCAATAGCGCAAAAATCCATGTAAATGGGCTCGTCAGATCCCACGTAAACGTGCCATATTTGGCATGTATGATGGCATACATGAAGGCGCTAATAACCGCGCCGGTGGCATTAACGAACTGACTCATTATTCCTATGTTGATCGACGTAATACTGTCTTGGAATGTATAGACTGATCGTCCGAGCAAGCGACTGACGCCAAGCTCAATGACGACGAAGCAGATAAGCAAAGGAATAAGTATGATGGTTGGCGAAAAGACAAATTCAGGCATTGAATACAATCCTATTATAATTTTGGGTACTTGATACCCTGTTCAGGGCGAAATATCAATAAAATTAATGCCTTGCGCCACAGTGCGTCCTCTCAAAAATCCTCTCCTCAATTCCGCTACGTATATTAAGTTACTCCATCAACACATTAAAATTATTTCTTCACCCGTTTAACATAAAACGCTCATCCAAATAAGGAAACCAGATAGAGCCATGATCCAAATAAAGCTATTGCGTCAAAATATTTTTAAGAGAACTTTCGCTCTCTTCTAACCACCAAGCTTCCAAGATCTTTGAGTGTCATAAAACCCTAACTTTATCTAGGTTAGAGGGACACTAGGGGACACCAATACGCTAATAACTTATTGGTGCCCCCTAATTTCTTTCTCTAATCTAGTGCAAACACCCACAGAGCAGCCGGATCTTGACTAGCTGGCACAAAACCAGAAAACCGATTCTGTAATCCCAACCAAACACCCGTGTGAATATTGAGCTGCCCTGCAACAACCGCAACATATTGTTTCTCATCTACACTGTAAGTAATAGGAAATGCAGCAGGGATAGAACCAAGCGTTGTCTCCCATAAGATTTCGCCAGATTGTTGATCAAATGCCTTAAAGGTATTGTCAAGATACCCAAGGAACACTAGTCCTCCAGCAGTGGCTAAACTCGCAGAGGCCGGCACGACTTCCTGCCGATATTGCCATGCCAATTCCCTGGTTTTAAGATTGATAGCCTGTAAGCGACCGTAGTTGCCATCGGTGTTTGGTACCGGCCTGGTATCTGCACGTAATCCTGATGAGAGTAAAGTGCCAGTATCGTCGAGCAGTGTGTCCATACAGACTTCAAATATAGGCACGAACAGGAAACCCGTATCATTGTTAATAGATGAGGCGTGCCAATTGCGCCCACCTTGATAGAAAGGGCAGACCGTTCGAACTTCTTCCGCATCGGGGAAGACTTTCGGATTGGGGATTTTTTCTCCAGTAACAGGATTTATCGCACTAAAAAGATTTTGTAGGCCAGGATCGACTGAAAATAAATACTCCCCGGTTTCTGCATCTAAGGCATCGAACAGAGCAGGCTTGCCTGCGGTAACGATAACCTTCTTCATTTCGCCATCGATTTCCAGCTCAACAATGGAACGTTCGAAAGCCCAGTCCAAATCGAACTGATCGTTGGCTACATGTTGGTAATGCCAAACAAGCTCACCTGTAGCAGGCCGCAGCGCTAAAGTCGTGTTGGTATAGAGGGCATCATTGTTCACGCCGCCTACACCCAGCGAATACAGCAAAGGGCCGGTATTGTAAGTAGGCGATACACCGTAGAAGACAAGATCCAATTCGGCATCATAGGCGCCGGTATTCCAGACTGACCCGCCCTTGCGTTCTTCGAGAGGAATATTGTTCCAGGTGTTACCACCGGGTTCGCCCTGCCTAGCTAAGGTATTAAAGCGCCAGGTCTCAGTTCCAGTCTCCAAATCGATGGCAAAAATAAATCCGCCGCCGGGTACAAAAGAAGCGGTCATTCCCTGAATGACCTGGCCACCTGCGATAGTTGGCGCACTTCTCAGCGCATAATCGGTGACCTCGCCAGTATCTACGGCATGATCCCAAATGACTTCGCCAGTTCGCGCGTTAAGCGCCACCATATGCAAATCTGAAGTAGGCACTAAAACTTTATCTTCATGCAGTGCTATACCAAACTTATGACTGGTCACTGCTTCTCCGTCATGAATGTAGCGCCAAAGCAGCTCGCCATTGGTAGCGTCCAATGCCAGTACGACATCGCCCGCACTATAGAGAAACATGACTCCGTCATGGACTAAGGGTGTCGGCATGTTGTTGCCCGCCGTCACTTCTTGATGCCACGCTAGCTCAAGATCAGCTACTGTTTGTCGGTTGATTTGATCGAGATTAGAAAAACCGAGATTATCGTAAGTGCGGCGCCACGTTACCCAATCGGAATCTGGTGGATTCTGTAAGACTTCATCGGTGACGGAAGAATAGTCACGGAGTAAGGGATTAGAATTAGCGTCAGCCGTAGCGGACTCTAATGAACTCGCTGCGTTAGTACCATAGCGTTGGAGAATTCCGCCAGAATTTTCCTCTACCTCTGCTTCTTGCTGAGCAAAGCTTGCTCCACAAGAGAATGACAGCACGATGAATCCAGCGAGTAATTTCGGTGTTATTTGCTTCATTCTATTCCTCAATTGGTACTAACAAAAAACGGTAACGGAGCACGATCAAGCAGACTCGAGGGAGCTGCTTATATGTGGTCTGTCCCTCAATACCCTTCTCTCTCCATCATCCATTAGGGGAGAGCAAACACATAGAGATTAGTACCTCGACTCGGACGTAATTCCGGCGTCAGATTTACTTGACCGCTGCCAGTATTAACCGCGACATATTGTTTCCCATCAACGGCAAAGGTAATCGGATAGCCACTCACAGAAGAACCAAGGTTAACTTCCCACAGGACCTCGCCAGTGTCATGGTCATGGGCGCGAAAGCGACCATTGGAATCACCACCGAAGATAATCCCGCCGCCAGTCGCGGCGAGAGACATAGTGCCGGCGCGCTGTTCATAGAGCCATTCGGTCTTCCCTGTCTCTGCCGAGATGGCGCGGACTGTTCCGAGGTTCTCTGTGCCCGGAGTCAGCTGATGGCGAGCTGCCAGCGAATAAATAGCCAAGCCACCTTGGCCGCCGGCAGTTAAGGCTTGGGCGGTTTCACTCTCGAAGTTTGCAGTGGCCATCATATTTGCGCAGGTATTTCGAAGTGGGTAATACATGGTATTGGTCAGTGGGCTATACGCTCCAGCTTCCCAATCTTTGCCGCCGGTCCAAGTCGGACAAACGAAAACCACTTGTTCGGATTCACGAAATATCACTTCGGGGTTTTCAGTGACGGCACCGGTTGCACCATCAATATCTTGAATAACATTTTGATAAACAGTAGGGGTCGCCCAGAGAAATTCCCCAGTGGCCCGATCCAAAGTGTAAACGACCCCGGTCTTGCCCGGAATGCCAGTAATCACTTTGCGGACTTCACCAAACTCAAGGTCTGGATTTATCCACGTCACTGCATCAGGATCCGGTGACACCCGGGTTTCAACTAATAACCTTTCGAAGGGGTGATCTAAATCCCAGTGATCATTTAGGTGCTGGTAGTACCAGCGCATCTCACCAGTATCTACTTCCAAGGCCATCGTGGAATTGTGATAAAGATGCTTGTTGTCCACACCACCGAGATAAAACTTTGGTGCCGGCGAGGTAACAGACGTACCAAGAATGATTAGCTTAAGCTCGGGGTCGTAGCTGGGCACCATCCAAGAGCCAACATGCTGCCGCTGATCGAACGGCACGTCTCCCCACGTTTCGTCGCCCGGTTCGCCTGGCGCCGGTATTAATCGACGTCGCCATAACTCAGCACCGGTGCTGGCATCATGCGCCGTAATGACGCAAGCGTTAGGGCCACCCCATGGCCGACAACTACGGCCGGAGATAACTCTGCCGTCGGCGATGATGGGCCCGGAGCTGTGCGTAGCTGAGTTGACCTTATAGTCAAAAATTTTTGTTTCCCAAACCATTTCACCGGTGAGGGCATCCAGAGCGAAAACAAAATTGTCATCACTAGTATTAATAATGAGGTTTTCGTAAATCGCTAAATTACGGTTATTACGGGCATTACCTCCAACCATCTCATAGAGATCGTCAGGAATATCACGGCGGTATTCCCAGATGAAATCGCCGGACTCGGCATCTACTGCCTGAATAACGTCGTTAGCCTGAGGTACATACAAAATACCGTTATAAGCCAGCGGGGTAATTTCGCCAGTTCCAATCTCTAAATCGCGAGTCCACACCATGCGTAGTTGATCTACGTTGCTGCGATCTATTTGATCCAGTGGGCTGTAACCCCAGCTATCCAAGGTGCGGCGCCACATTAACCAATCGCTATCTGCAGGATTTTGTAGCATCGCATCGGTTACTAGCACAAAGTCGTCTTGTGCTAGGGAATTGAGCGGCAGAAAAAGAAATAGGGCGGCACAGGCGAGCCCCTTGTAGCATTTTAATCGCGGAGTGTGATCAAACATCGGCGTGCTCCTAGAGGCTGGTTTCCATGAAAAGAGCAGTTCTGTTCTTGTTCTTGCTTTTGTTCTTTAAAGCTCTTAGATGCCCACCCTACCTGATGTTTTAGAAAGTTTCTATACCGCCAGATGTTCTGCAATCACAGTCATAAAGACGGAATCGTAGTTCTAATGTTGCAGAGGTCGCGGCGGGGTAGACGCTCTGTTGGAGCCCCGAGTGTGAGGAAGAGTTGATTGGCGATGAAATTGTTGAAATAGCGCAGTAAGCCATCGCTGCGATAACCCAACCCCTTAAGAAAAAAGGAACGAATATGTTTACAGGGGGAATTAATAAGGGCGCACTAGATCATAAGAAGCTGTAAGCCAGACTTGTTTCTCGCTCCCTTGGAATTATCCCTACCGATGAGCCTACATGGCAGAATTGCCTACTAGGGCCGCTGCAGGGGCTCTGGCCCGGCTTAAAGCTGTCGTTGCAGAAGCCGAAGAATCTCTGCGCGTTTATTGACCGCTTGGTTAGTTAGTATCACAAACGGATATAGACCATCAGGCCCGCGGATGTAACCGGCGAAGTTGTAGACACCAGTCAAGGTGCCACTCTTGCGCAGCACCCCACCCACCTGCGGTAGCAGATCGGCATAGGGTTTAAAGACTTCGAGAATACGCATCATGCCGGCGGCACTGCTGCGCTGGGTACGGGACAGGCCCGAGCCCTCCAGCATAAGCAGGGACTGTGGGTCGCGACCGAAACTATCCCCATACAATTCGGCAAGCACCTGCTGCAGTGCAGCACGCGCTGCCTCGGTCGTGGCAGGGTAGCCGCTGGTTTGCGCCCCTAGTGTGAGGAAGAGTTGATTGGCGATGAAGTTATTGGAGTAGCGCAGCATGCCATCTAGGTTGTCGCGCAGCGATTGGGAACTGCGATGACTATAAAAGAGTGACCACTCATCTGTTACGGCTTGTTGATGAAAGTCTGCATCGGATACGGTGATGCCTGACTCTATAAGAAAATGCCGAAACAGTTGCTGTGCCTGACGCAGGCCTGATGCGGGGTCATCACCCAGATTAATGCGCTGCACCTCACCTTGGGAAAGCTGCGCGCCTAGTTCTCCGGCAAGGGCCGTTAAAGGAGTCTGCGTCTCACCCGTGATCAATCTACCGTCTGCTGCCCATGCCAGATTCACCGTGTTGAAATTTACCGCCAATGCACTATTGCGAGCAGCGTAGGGCTGATCACTTCCGCTCTCAATGGGCAGGTCCGGATTCGGTTCGAACGCAGAGTCATCCATGACTAGGCGACGGATCTGCTGCAGTCCGCGCTCCGCCAGAGTATCGGCAATACGGGCAATCTCCTCTGACACCAGGAATGGGTCACCTAAGCCTCGAATCAACAGGTCGTCACTATCATTGCGATAAAAGTGTGTCTCGAAGCGGAAGTCTTCGCCCAGTGTGGCCAGAGCCACCTGCGCTAGCGGAATCTTGAGGATGGACGCCGGTACCAGCGGGATATCATGGTTGAGGCTCACCAGCTCCTCACCACTGGGTGAGCGCAGCATCACGCCGCCGTCACCAACCAGGGCGGCTAAACGATCCTGAGCCACAACTGGTTGATCCAGTGTGCAGACTAGCAGCAACAGAGAAAGAGTGAACATGTGCAGAGTGGGAGAAGCGTGCTTCAACTTATTTCATTGGCCGGTTGAATTAAAAGATCAGAGTAGTTTGATCGCCGGGTTTTGGCAATACTGATGAGGGTTGAACGCTAGAGCGGACAGCGGGGCACATTAAGCCTATCCCCCCCTGTATTTCACCGAGTACTGCACCGAGCCAGCATTCGGAAAAATAACTCTGCCCCTTTCTAGCCAATTTACTGTATTTTTACTCTAGCCCCTTTTAAAAGGCCTTTTATGCCAATTTTGAACTAGTTGATTATGAAAAAACTCGCACTGCTTCTGTTCATTTCCGCTATCCCATTGGCCCAGGCCCAGGTGGATCCGCCGCCTGCTTACCCTCGTGACGGTGCTATCAAAGTGTTGGAGAACGACCACGTCATCGTTTGGGATATTCGTTGGCTAAAACAAGACTACCCCATCCACCGTCATCGCTATGACCATACTGGCGTGTACTACAGTCCGGGTGACAGAATAATTACATCGACTGAGGGTGAGGCTCGCGAGATCCATACAGACGCTTGGAACATCTCATTTCAACTTGCGGGTGTTACTCACACTGAGTCCGGCATTAGTGATGAGCCACTTCGTGCCGTTTTTATTCAGATCAAACGTCCGGTTGCTGGTGCAATAGAAACTAATTCATCAGTGCCTCAATTCCCATATGATTCTCCGTTGGAGCGCCGCTCAAACGAACGAGTTAGAGTGTGGGAATACGATGGGGACTTCTCCAGTACTGCTAACTCAGCGCATTACCATGCCAATGATGCCGTGGTGGTCTGGTTTGATGCTAAAACTCAAGCGAACGTGCATTTTATCTCGAGAGGTGCGGTACACAGTAAGGGTATTCCCACTGCAGCGGTTGGTGTGTTTATCTTCGAGATCCTTTAATTAGTTCAGCGCTGACAAGGAATAGCTATTTTGGAGTTGGACATTTCTTTCTAATGCTATAAGTTGTCTAAACGCGCTAAATTTTGGAATAGTCATCATGCCTCTTACACGCTCGGTTTCAACCCTGTTGATCACCAGCTTTTTGCTGACATTTACTCAGTCAATTTTGGCTCAGTCTAGTAACCGTTTAGCAGACTTGAGCGCAGTTACAGATGCGCAGCTCGCCAATCCTCCGGCTGAGGATTGGTTGATATGGCGCAGGACCTATGATGCCCAAGGATTTAGTCCGCTTGAGGAAATTGATAAGAGTAATGTCAGTCAGTTAGGGGAGGCCTGGCGCACGGAGCTTCAAGAGGGCCCGAACATGGCTACGCCCTTGGTTCACGATGGGGTTATGTTTCTCGCCAGCACTCAGGACACGGTACTAGCACTGGATGCAACCAGTGGAGAAGTCTTATGGACCTATGAGCATCGCCCTACTGCGTTTCCAAGTTCGAAAATTGGCATTGCGTTACATGGCGATAAAGTAATTGTGCCAACCCAAAATATGCACGTGGTTGCGCTTGAAGCGCGCACCGGTGCGGTGATTTGGGATCATGCTATTGAAGCACCAGGCAATACACCCCGTCCTTATTCCCTGCGCGGCGCACCTCTTGTTGCCAATGGTATGGTGTTGCAAGGTGTTACGGCAACAATGATTCCTGAGGGGGGATTCATTGTCGGTCTTGATTTGGATTCCGGCGATGAAGTATGGCGCTTTCATTCGGTTGCCCGACCGGGCGAGCCCGGTGGTAACACTTGGAATAACCTCGCTTTGGAAGATCGCAGCGGCGGTTCGGTTTGGGTGCCGGCTAGCTATGACCCGGAACTGGATTTAGCCTACTACGGCACGGCGCCAACCTACGATACCGCTCCTCTTCTCTATTCACTAAATGAAGAAGGTGTAACAAATGAAGCCCTTTACACCAATGCCACGATTGCCATACGTCCCAAAACTGGCGAGCTAGTTTGGCATTTCCAGCATATGCCTAATGACCAATGGGATTTGGATTGGGTTTTTGAGCGTCAGATAGTCGAACTAGAAGTTGATGGCGCCAAACGCAAGGTGATTGTGACTGCGGGAAAGATGGCACTCTACGATGCGCTAGATGCAGAAACGGGTGAATATATAGATTCGTTTGACGTGGGCATTCAAAACATTGTTATTGCTATCGATCCTGAAACGGGGGACAAGACAATCAACCCGATAGCAATCCCGAATGCAGAAGAGGCGAATCTGTTATGCCCTATGGCCAATGGTGGGCGCAACTGGCCATCGGCCTCCATCAACCCTAACACCAATATGTTATACCTGCCCCTTGCTGAGATATGCATGATGTTCGGGCCCACGAGTGATGTCCCTGGCTTGTTGTCAACCGGCGTTAAGATTGAACCGAGACCACAGCCAAACAGTGATGGAAAATTTGGCCGGATACAGGCGATTAATTTGCAAACCGGCGAGATGGCTTGGAATTTCCGCGAAGTCGTGCCGCCAGCATCAGCCACCTTATCTACCGGCGGCGGATTAGTTTTTGTAGGCACCATGGACAATAGGTTTGTTGCGTTAGATGAAATCAATGGCGACAAGCTCTGGGAGAATGATCTTGGCGATATTCCCAATTCCTTTCCTATTAGTTACGCCGTAGACGGCAAACAATATGTCGCTGTCGTAGTAGGTCAGCCTAGCCCCTTCCATGCGAGTATTTGGATGGGCATGGTGAATGAGTTTCTTGGTGATCGCAGCCCTTTGCTTGACCACACACGCAGCGGTCCGGCCATAGTTGTTTATGCTCTTAGCGAATAGGGGCAGCATAGATTGGGACAAATTTATTTATCATGGCGCGATGCCAGAACATAACTGAATAATTGAATACAAGGGACAGCTAGCCATTTGGAGTCACTGTATCTGGAATTCATCGACAGAAGAAATCCGAGGACTAAACCTATGACAACTCTGCTGAAACACCCCGCTCAAATTGGAAGCTTGCTGCTGTGCACAGCTATAGCATGCTCTGCCGCTCAGGCTCAGAACACTGCACGGCCCGATCTGGGTGGCGTCTGGAGCAATGCATCGCTAACTAATCTCACGCGTCGAGCAGGGGCGGAAACCCTTGTCGTGTCGGCGGAAGAAGCAGCAGTTATGGCAGCTCGTGTACCGATTGGTGGTATTGAGGGTGGCTTTGATGAAGGTGATGGTGTCAATAACACGCCCGCCGTGGCCGCAGATGACTTCGGCAGCAGGGCATACAATAATTTCTGGGTCGATCCAGGCTCCAACCTGGCCTTGGTCAAGGGCGAGTACCGTACTTCTTACATAATCAATCCCCAGGATGGCCAAGTCCCACGCCTTGAGAATCCTACGACTGATTATCAGCGTACCAACTTCGGCAGTCGATACCTGACAGGCATCGGCAACGCGGACGGCCCCGAGGCCCTGCCCCTATCGGAGCGTTGTATTTTGTCTGAGAGTAAAGCCGGTCCAGCGATGCAAAGCGGACTCTATAACAACACTTATCAGTTCGTTCAAACCGATGATTACGTGATGATAGACGTGGAACAAATGCACGATGCGCGAATCATTCCTACCTTTAGCTCGGCAGAAGAGGCCCGCGCCCATCGCCGACCGGAAGTCTTGCAACAATACATGGGAGACTCAGTAGGCTGGTATGAAGGTGATGCTCTGGTAGTAGAGACTACCAATGTTAACCCGCAACAAATGCAACAAAGCTCTACAGCTATTACGAAAAATGGCAAAGTTACTGAGCGCTTTATTCGTTATTCAGACACTGAGATTGTTTACCGATTTACAGTCGAAGATTCTGATCTATACAGTCAACCCTGGACAGCAGAGCTTAGCTTCCATACCTCAGACGGCCATCTCTATGAGTACGCATGCCACGAAGGTAATTACTCTATGCCGGGGACTCTTGCTGGCGCACGTAGACTAGAAGCAGAACAAAGATAGAAGAACAAATAGGGACAGATTTATTTCTCCAGGGCGATGTCAGAAAATAAATCTGTCCTTTTTTGAATAGTTTAGTTAGATGAGCTACCTATAGTCTCAGCTCCTGCCAATGACACTTCTTCATCCTGAGCAGCCCTGACTCCACTTGTTGCCACTGCACCGATTAGCTGGCCATTCCTATAAACCGGTACGCCTCCCGCAAATGTGACGCCACCTTCTACTGCCTCAATATCCCCTGCTTCAACTCTATTTCCATATTCCGCGGAAGTGAGGCCGGTTTGTGTCACCACTAAAGCTTTGGAAGTGGCAAAAGCAAAAGTGCGCGCTCCGGCTCCATCGATACGTCGTAACATCACTAGATTGTTATGTTGGTCGGTAATTAGAATCGTGACATTCCATCCCTTATCTCGAGCATAAGCTTCGGATGCCACCATGGCTGTCGTGGCCAGGTCATACGTCATCAGGCTAGGATCGTCTGCCCCTTGGACGAAGACAGTTGTTGATGAGCAAAGCAATAGGGCTGATAGAACATACTTGTAGAATCTACGTGTCATTGTGGTTGCCTCGTTTTCCGATTGGGACAGATCATTTTTTCAGAAAAACTGTGCGAAGGTAAGACTCATACAAGGAGGCGAACCTATTTAGTTGGCAGCTCAGCCTTTCTACCTTTCCGCGCGAAGCTAAACAGGAAAAAGGGAGGAATGGAGATGGGGACTGACATATTTAGCTATTACTCTTCGGCTCTCCTCTTTTGCGTGCAATGCCATACAGAATCCCCCCAAGGATAGTCCACGCCAAAACAATTCCCCATTCCTGCGGCCAGATCAGAGCTGCGGGGCTACCAGGCATATAGAGCAAACCCAGACTAATTGATAACACTAATGCCGAGGTTCCTACGAATTTTCCATAACGTACTTTATACGGTCTTTCTAACTCCGGCTCCTTCTTGCGTAATACGAGGAATGACCACGCCACCATGCCATAGGCAATTACAATGCCGAGGCCGCCCGCGTCGACAACCCAGACCAATGCTGGCCGCCCAAAGAAGGGGCCGATAACAGATAGTGCGCCAATTAGCAGGATCGCATTCTTCGGTGTGTGGTATTTCGGGTGAATCTCACCAAGAAATTTTGGTAATAAACCGCCGCGGGCCATCGCATAGATAGCGCGGCTTCCACCGAGGATAAACGCGTTCCAACTGGTAATAATACCGGCGAGACCAGCTATCAATAACACCGTGCCACCTGCTTCGCCGTAGATAGCGGTGTTGGCTGCGGCGGTCACTACCTCAGAGGAACTAATAGCGGCCTCGTCCAGAACCAGACCAACCCCCAGTACGATAAAACCATACCAGACGATGGCCATTGCTACGGAGATCATTAATACGGCGCCAATATCTTTGAACGGCAGATCTATTTCCTCGGCGGCCTGGGGAATGGTATCGAAGCCTACGAACATAAACGGCACCATTACCAGCACCAGCGTAATTCCGGAGACGCCATCCTTAAACAAGGGCTGCATATTGCTTATGTCGCCGGTGAACAGAGCCCCGCTGACAAACAATACTCCCACAAGCAAAATAGCCAACACGACCACGCTTTGCACCAGCGCTACCATGCGCACGCCTATCACGTTGAGAACGGTCATAGTCACGGAGCCAGCTACACCTACTAATACCCAGGACAGGTAAACATCCCAACCAGCAATTTGCCAAAGGAAAACTTTATCCAGACCCGGTATTAATGAATCCAGCACGGTTGGCAGAGCCACTGCCTCGAAAGTTACAACGGAGACGTAGCCGAGGATGATGCCCCAGGTGCAAATAAAGGAAGCGCCGGAGCCTAATGCGCGCTTACTGTAAACGTGCTCGCCGCCGGCGAAAGGCAGGGCCGAGGCAAGTTCAGCATAGGTTAAACCAATTAATAATATCGCCGCGCCGCCGATGAAAAACGCTACAATTGCACCCAGCGTGCCTGCCGAGCTGATCCAAGTGCCCGACAGCACTACCCAGCTCCAGCCGATCATGGCACCGAAGGCCAGAGCCAATACTTCTCGGCGGCCTAGCACTCGCAGAAATTGCGTTTTGCTTTCTTCCTTGCTCAAGTCACACCCCCATCAGAATTCTGGCCCAACTTAAGGCCTGTAGCGCAGATTGGTCCAGGCGGGAGCCGTCGGCCGCTGAATAGCGATAAACCCATAATCGTGATTGCTATGGCAGGTGTTGCAACCTTCGGTAAGCGAATCATAGGCCTGCATAAATAATGCGCTGTCCTTTTCATCTACTGCTGCCTCAAGATCCTCTAACGGTTTAGCGGTAAACAGGGTAAGCATCTCAACGATGGGTTCTCTCTTGTAGCGTGGACGCAGGGCTATCATGTCTGCAATTCCCTCTTTTATAGCATCCACTGCATAGGCTGCTAGCGGCCAGTTCTGCTGAGAACCAGCAAACCATAACTTGCCATGCTGCACCTGTAGCGAGCCCATCAGATCACCCAATCCCGGCACATAGTTGTTAGGGTCCTTGGGCGGCGGCTGTGCCATCGCAGAATTCATCTGCACTAAACTTAAGGTTAGAATTGCCAGCGTTGTAATTATTCTACTCATTCGATTCTTCCTACTCATACTTCTCTCTTTTGGGGCTATCGCTAGTTTATAACAACTAGGCTCTTTAGTATTAAGCTCGAACATACCTATTGAACCAATCTACTGTACGTGTTCAAGCCTTGATTGCCTCGGCTGGAACTGTACGCTTCTGTTTTGCTGACATGGTCCTTTCCCTGTTTGAGACCGATTATGTAAGATACCACCAAAATTAAAGAGAATTTAAGAGGACGAGAGTTTTATTTTTAAGCAATTTAAATGGATAAAATCCTGGGTAAACAAAGCTGGCCGAACTACCCCCGTCTACTCGCCGAAATCTATCCCATTTTACTGCGCTACCTTGTAAGGTAGGTAATTCCTCAAATGCGCCAAAACAATAAAGAGTTCATCATGCACACATTCCGGACTTTATCCTTCTCGCTGGCGGCACTACTTCTTACTACCTGCGGCGACTCTGGCCCCACTAACCAGTCTGCTACTTTATCCGAGGCCTCCATAGCGCTAGCCGCTGACGCCATTAGCGTAACCGGTAATGACATCGGTGGCTCTGTCACCAGTAGCAACGGCCCCGAGGCCGGGGTCTGGGTAATCGCTGAGACTCGCGACTTGGAAACTCTTTATTCCAAAACAGTGGTCACCGATGATCAGGGGCGCTACCTGATTCCCGATCTTCCGGAGGCTAATTTTGAGTTGTGGGTACGCGGCTATGGTCTGGTAGATTCGTCGCGCAGCAACGCCAACCCCGGTCAGACGCTAGACCTCATTGCCCAGATTGCACCGAATGCCGCCGCCGCGGCTGAATACTACCCGGCGGGCTACTGGTATTCCCTGCTGGAGATTCCCGAGGATCATGAGTTTCCAGGCACCGGACCTGATGGCAATGGTATAGGCGTGGGCGTGCTGACTCAGGATGATTACATCCGCCGCGTTACCAATGGCGGCTGTGTGGTCTGTCACCAGATGGGCAACGCCGCTACTCGCACCATCCCGGAAATGTTTTCGAATCTGGAAACGAGTTTCGATGCTTGGAATCGACGGGTGCGCTCCGGGCAGGCGGGGTCCTTCATGACTAGAACATTGGCCGGCATGGGTGATCGCCGCACGCTTGAGATGTATGCCGATTGGACTGATCGTATCGCTGCCGGTGAATTGCCACCAGCACCAGCGCGGCCTCAGGGGCTGGAACGCAACGTGGTCATTACGCAATGGGACTGGGCTGATCCTACTGCCTATTTGCACGACCTAGTCACCACCGATCGCCGCGATCCGACAGTGAATGCCTATGGCAAAATTTATGGAGCCTTGGAAAACAGTGCCGACTATTTACCGGTACTGGATCCGACTGCCCATAGTACTGAGCAGGTCACGGTGTTCCCGGAAGACCCAAATTACGTCCGCGAACCACAAACCGCTATGGCGACGTCTCCCTACTGGGGCGACGAAGAGATCTGGGATGCGGCCACTACCGTGCACAATCCGATGATGGACAGCGACGGCCGGGTCTGGATTACCTCCCGGGCTCGTGACCCGAGCAATGTGCCGGCGTTCTGCCAGGAAGGCTCTGATCACCCTTCTGCTCAGGCGTTTCCGCTGGGCCGCTCCGGTCGCCATCTTGGAGTCTATGATCCGAGCACTGACACCTACACTCCCATAAATACCTGCTTCGGCACCCACCACCTGATGTTTGCCGAAGATGCAGACAATACTCTGTGGACCAGCGGCGGTGGTACTGCGGTAGGTTGGCTCAATACCCGCGAGTTTCTGGAAACTGGCGATGCTGTCGCCGCTCAGGGCTGGACACCCTTCGTTCTCGATACCAATGGCAACGGCCGCCGCGATGACTACGTGGAACCCGATGCAAACATAGATCCGAATCTCGACAAGCGCATTAACTCTGGCCTGTATGCCGTCGCGCCTGCACCCGATGGCTCGGTGTGGGGATCCAATCTTAGTTATCCAGGCGCTGTCGTACGCGTCGTGCCCGGGGCTGACCCCAGCAGCACGGCTTTGACCGAGTACTACGAACTGCCGCTGGATGAAGATGGCAATGCCGTCGAAGGTTTCTCACCGAGAGGCATGGATATCGACCGTAACGGGATTGCCTGGGTGGCTCTGGCCAGCGGGCACATGGGTCGCTTTGATCGCAGCCTTTGTCGCGGGCCACTGAATGGCCCTGCAGCCACAGGTCAGCACTGCCCAGAGGGCTGGAGTTTTTTTGCTGAGCCGCTCCCCCAATTCAAGAACATTCAGCAATCGGGTAGCTCCGAGGGCAGTTATTACACCTGGGTGGATCAGTTCGATACGCTAGGCCTGGGATCCAACACCCCTATCAGCACCGGCAATCAGTCCGGTAGCCTGCTAGTGCTAGACGATGGCGAATGGGTGCGCCTGACGGTGCCTTATCCATTGGGTTTTTACACGAAGTGGCTGGACGGACGCATCGATGATCCCGATGGCGGCTGGCAAGGAAGGGGCTTGTGGGCCACTATCTCTAGTCGCGCACCTTTTCACATGGAGTCTGGTGCCGGCACTACTAGCAAGGTCTATCATTTTCAAATGCGACCTGACCCCTTGTCTAATTAGACCAAAAAAAGATCACAGTAGTTTAGTATTAGCATAGAAAGGTCGGATAAAATGAGTTTACTTTTCGCAAAGTAAATCTACCTGCTATTGATAGCTCCCTCTAGCGCAAATGCTCACAACTAGATAATCGGAAGTGACACTTACCCTTGAAAGAATGTAATCAGTGCGGAAAATGTTGTACGAAGTACGGTGGCGACGGCTTATCAGTGTCGGATGAGGAAATTCAGCTGTGGGAAACCTTTAGACCCGATCTATACGAGTATGTGCAAGATGGAGGTATCTGGACGGACCCAGCCACTGGCAAGCAGTTGGAACGTTGTCCTTGGTTGAGAAAAACACCCAACCAAGAAATATATACCTGCGATATCTATATGGACCGCCCCGACGACTGCAAATTCTACCCGGTAACTATCACTCAGATGAGAGAAGATGAATGCGAAATGTTGGAGGTACAGGATTTGACTGACACGAAGCGCGCGCAGGATGAACTGAATAAGATCATGGTGGATAGCCGGCCTCCCTATGAATTGTAAGAGAGAAAGCCGGTCTTATTACTCCGACCCCATTTCTAAAACTACTGCTGCCCCGTCTGCCCCAACGCCTCCAATCTGCGCCAGCCGCCTAATATCCCAGCCATGGAATAGTTGCCCTCATGGCAGGCATATTCATAAATTGGATCTGCAGTTCGGCGCATAGGAAACATCACAGTCCACGGCGCTTCCCAGGTTGTGGGATCGCTAATGGTGAACTCATAACCCAAGGTATCAGCATCAATCATCCAGAACTTTTCCATTAGATGCATGTTCGCGCTGGAGTTTCCAAAAGCTGTTTCTCTGGCGAAATTTCTGGTCTCAATGATGAGCGTATCTCCCTCCCAATGCCCTATGGAGTCGCCCTCCCATTTGCGCGGCACTTCAAGGTGCCCGCTCGCATTCATTTTCACAGGACGGATGTTATGCACCATCTCGTTATGAATGAGAACGAAATCGTCAGTTTGAACTAGTTGTACATTGTTGTTGTAGGCGCTTGGGATCATCGGTGGTCCGGAATTAAATCCCATTATACAACGCTCGGACAGGGGCCTGACTTCGACACCGGCAGCCTCTTGGGCAGCTTCTCTTCTTAGCTGATTTCTGTTTCGAGCGGCATCGGTTAGTGTTGGGATACGGCCGTGGGCTGGGTCGACTATTAGGGAAGTGCGGCCATCATCGAGAATTTCAGTGCCGCGGTCGTACCAGAATTGATTGTAGTCGCCGGTGGTAGAAGTATCGGTAAAGTTATCACGGTCTCGACGCTCGTTCTCTGCATCCTCGAAGGCTATTGCTTCCGCCTCGGTCAGCACCTCTTTGTCGGCCAAGTCTTCTGGGCGTTGAAAAGGCGTGATGGTGCGGAAGTCCCAGGTACCCTGAATATCGGGTCGCCCGTTGGCGAGTCTTGGAATTTCATCGCTTGTGGACTGTGCGCGAGTTACGGTAGGAACTAATAAGGGAACTGCGAGCACACTGAGCAGAAGCAATAGACCTGCTGTT
Source organism: Gammaproteobacteria bacterium (assembly GCA_028825335.1). Taxonomy (GTDB): domain Bacteria; phylum Pseudomonadota; class Gammaproteobacteria; order Pseudomonadales; family Pseudohongiellaceae; genus UBA9145. The sequence goes on from JAPKAI010000008.1 coordinate 33,065, forward strand.
TTAAGACGAGTATTTTGAATAGTCATTCAAACCTCCATTATCAACTAGCTTGTTCAGGGATTAGCCGAGCTTGTCTGATCCTCAAAACTACGCCTAGTGAGTGAACTTATCAATGATCAAAGCAGAAAAATCTAAGAAATAGGATAGCGCTGACAACTAAGCAAGTAGCACTCTGCTGAGGAATTCCGGCAGGGCACCGCCTCAATCGACGTGAGGTAAAGTTCACCCTTAATGAAGCGTCGGCGGGTAACTTTAGGATTCACGAAATTGACCTCTCTGACTGAGAGTACTGATAAGAATGAGTGCTCGAGACTAACTTTGACCGAATCCTAGAATTGCAGGATTCAACGGCATCATTGCTGACACGAGCTTTTAGTTAAAGCTCCTGTTCTTTGAGTGTCTTGATCTTAGAATATCTAGACCGGACAATCGTTCTGAGATTACGACTATCTATAACAGAAATCAAACGCTATGGGTTGACGCTACGGGGATCTGGAGTAGTGGGGAGTGTCAATCTAGCCCTGCCAAACTGGCTGGAAGACAGCAATTCCATACGAGCTGAATTCAGGCATATTCGCCGGCTAGCACAACCGCTTTATCCCTTTCTCGAAGACAGCGCGGGCTAAAGAGGCCGGAAACGTTATTTTTGATCCATGCATCCAGCTTCTTTGCCTTGAATAAAATTGTACTGCTGCATTGATTAAGCCATTATTCATTACGCCAATTCGATTGGATTCATGGAACAACTGATGAAGAAACAGTGTTCGCTGCTGCTACTATTGTGGTTTTCACTACAGACTTCCCAATCGGGGCTGGCTGCTGAAGACTATGATGTTCCGCGCACTGAGTGGGGGTTACCCGATCTGCAGGGGGTTTGGAATTTCTCATCCAATGTCCCGATGCAACGCCCTGAGGAATTCGGAGAGCGCCAATTTCTCACCGATGATGAAATCAGCGCAGCACAGAGCCAACGCTTTAGTCTGGGAGCGGCAGATGCGCCGACACGGTCGGCATCCGGCGTTGAAGCTTTTTACAATGACACCATCTGGATGGAGAAAATTCGCGGCGAAGGCAACGTGCGCACTTCGCTTATCATCTTCCCACCGAACGGTCGCATTCCTGAACTTGTCGAGGGCATACAGAATCAACCCGGCGGAGAAATAGAGGCGGTTGGAGAACGTCCGGTGAGATTTGTCATTGGCGGCATTGGCCGAGATGGCCCGGAGGATCGCGGTCTTTCGGAGCGCTGCCTCGTGGGCTTTAACGCTGGCCCGCCGTTATCACCTAGCGTGTATAACAACAATTTGCAGATCGTACAGAACAAAGATCATGTGGTGATCCTGACCGAGATGGTGCATGACGCTCGCGTTGTTAGACTCGGAAAGGGCCCTGCTCTGGATGAGATTGTAGATCTCTGGTCAGGGGACTCACGCGGTCATTGGGACAACAATACGTTGGTAGTAGTAACGCAGAATTTTAACGGCTTAACGCAAAGCTTCGATGGCTTCGGCACTTCTGAAAACAAAGTACTCACCGAACGCTTTACGCGTATCGGGCTGCGAACCATCAACTATGAATTCACTATCGATGATCCCTCTACCTTCACTGAAAAGCTAAGCGCAACAGTTCCTCTAACTAAGGTGGAGTCTCAGCTGTACGAGTATGCCTGCCACGAGGGGAACTACGGCATGGCGAATATGCTACGCGGCGCACGCCGAAGAGATACCAATGAGGTATCGGATCGCGTGGCGGATTTATTTCGAGGACTGTAAATTCTTTGGCGCAATAGCTCAAAGCAGACCTTTACCAGAATTAGACTTATACTCAGCTGCAAAAACTGATTTCAGGGAAAATTGTATGATTGGTTCAAAAACCAGCAACAACACTTCTGATATAGACGGGCATGCATTCGCAGCCCACTCTGCTTCATGCAAGCTTGCTCTCACAGCTATTATTGCTCTAGGCGTTGCGTGCACCCCTGAGCAAGAAGCCACCCAGACCATTTCTACTTTTGCCACCACGAGCTACGCACTTCAGAATCGACCGGATGTTCGAGGTATGCAGGGCGCGGTGTCGTCGGACCATCCGTTAGCGACTCAAGCGGGTCTGCGTGTTTTGCACGAGGGCGGCAATGCGACCGATGCGATCATCGCCATGGCTGGAGTCTTGGCGGTAGTCAGGCCACATATGAATGGTATCGGAGGTGACGCCTTCGGTATTTTTTATGACGGCCAAACAAGAGAAGTTACTGCACTTAACGCCAGTGGTAGAGCGGGCGAACTCGCGACACCGGAATTTTTCCAGACGGCAGGAGTAGATCGGATTCCTGGGTCTGGAGCGCTTTCGGTATCTGTACCCGGAGCGGTCGCCGGCTGGGTGGACGCACATGCGCGCTACGGCACGAAGGACTTTCAAGCCTTGCTGGAACCTGCGATCAATTACGCGAAAAACGGTTTTCCCGTATCGACCCGCCTGGCAATGGATTTCGAAGAACAGGGCGGTTCTCTGAATCGGGCCGGAAAAGATCTCTTCCTCCCTGGAGGGTCACCGCCAGCAGTGGGCTCACTGCTTGTTAATGAAGCATTGGCAGACTCGCTGGAAACGATTGCACGTGAAGGCAAGAACGGCTACTACAACTCTGCCATTGGCGAACAGCTCGCTGCTTTTATTACCGAACAAGGCGGCCACCTGCGAGCAACTGATTTTGCCAACCATACTTCCACTTGGGTAGAGCCGCTGCGAGGAAACTATCTCGATTACACTTTTCTGGTTATGCCACCTAACACCCAAGGCGTGACACAGCTTGCGCTGATGGAAATGTCGAAGCATCACCCGCTTGAATCTTTGGGGCATAACAGCGCAGAATATTTACACACTCTAATAGAACTGAAAAAGCTCGCCTTTGCTGACCGCGACAGGTGGGTCGCTGACCCAGAACATGCCGACGTGCCTGTTGCAGAACTGCTCGATACAGATTACCTGCAAGGGCGTTCAGATCTAGTGAATTCGGATCAGGCAGCGGAATCAGTTGAACCAGGATTCAGTAATCCAGATTTCTCCAACTTGGATAAAGACAGAGACGATGCCGGCGATACTGTTTACCTGACCGCAGTAGACCAATGGGGCAACGCGGTAAGCTGGATTCAAAGTAATTTCGCAGGGTTCGGCTCTGGACTGCTGGAAAGCCAGACTGGGATTCTGCTACACAATCGTGGTGCATTGTTCTCACTAGATACCGGGCACCCCAATGAAGTGGCACCAGGAAAGCGTCCCTATCACACGCTTTCACCACTCATGGCGCTCTACCCGGATGGCGGTTTCGCATTGACCATGGGTACGCCCGGAGGTGACAGTCAAACACAATCGTTGTTGCAGATTTCACACAACATGATGATATTTGGAATGACACCGCAGCAAGCTATCGAAGCGCCGCGCTTTCGATCATTGCGTGGTGTTTCAGTTGCCATCGAGGATCGCATCCAGCCTGAGGTGCTTTTCGAACTCGAATCACTAGGACACTCTCTGCAAGTTATTCCGGGCTGGACCGCCACGTTCGGTGGAGCCCAAATGATCTTCTATGACCGAGAGACAGAAGTTCTCACCGCTGCTGCCGATCCCAGACGTGAGGCCTATTCACTGGCCTACTAAAATTCTAGTCAGCGATAATAGGAATCAAGTCAAAGTACGCTGACGCCTTTCTAATTGACTCCTTTGATTCCAAAACCAATTCGGAACCGCCCTACAGTTACGCCTAATAAGTGATGCGCTTCTGTTTCTCTTGGCGTGTTGACGGCCGAAATATCTCTTGACGTAAAGGTAAACTCCGAAGACTGATTTTCTGGAGCAAATCCATGGACGCCGATTCTCTATTTCTGAACTAGCGAAAGAGCTTCAAATCACTACTCGCACTATTCGTTTCTATGAAGAGAAAGGCCTCTTATCAACTAAACGTTCTGGAACTGTGCGACTCTATGACAGTAAGGGCTGGGTGCGATTGTTCCTCATTTGCGCGGTAGGCGCCCGGGGCTAGCCTTGGACGAGAGTTACAGCTGGGATAGCAAGCCAGTTGTGAAGAAAAAGTAGCGCCTTCATCAACTCTCTAAGCTTAATTCGAAGATCACTTCTCGCACGCCTCCTACGGCTCTTACTACCGCGCCTAGGCTCTGCTGCACAGTGCCAAAATTACCGGGGGTGCGCATGCCTCCGCAGCCCTCACAATCTAATGTTCCGCTAATGGTTACCACGCCATCGCGTACTTGCACGCCTATCTGCTGAGGCAGATCTTCGGAGCGAGCGATTGAGGATTCAATCTGAGATTTAATCTGTTCGTCGTTGAAGACCGCCGTGCTTACCTTGCCGGCAGCGCCGCCTACTTCCGGTGCGGGAGAACAGGCTGCTAGCAAGAACAGGCCTAGCAGCAGAATGACGGACTGCTTAACGTTTCTACCTAAAAGTAAAATATTCAAATTCGTAATACTCCGCGCACTAAGCTGTGCTTCCTAAACTCGACTGTGATGATTCTAAATTTTGCTGTGCCGGTTTTGTCTCACCGAGCTGGAATACGACCTCAACACCCCTCGCCCTAACCGCTGCTAACAAGGTCTCTACTCTAATCCTGAAATCGCCCTGCGCCACCCACTCCATGTCTAACACTGTTAGGGAGTCCACGCCTTTCAGGTCTTGCATTACGCTGCTAAAGAATTCATCGGGGTCGATGCTGTGAATTAGTAGTGGCGGTTCGCCAGCCCACCAATCCGCATCGTCTATGGTGCCCTCCTCGGCCTCGGCTTCATGGAAGCCAGAGTTGAGGTCGGAGTAGAGAACGAATAACTTCTCGCAGGACAGCTCGGCGAGTTGTAGCTCTTCTTCGCTGCGCAGCAATAGGAAATCTCTTCTATTCATTAGCTTCTCGCCTGTTTATCCGTTGACCAAAGCAAGCAGCGTACGCTCAACAGCGGCAGCGGTCATGGGAATTTTGTGACCGTTCTTGGCCAGTGGCCTAGCACTTGAGACAGCCATTTGGCCTGCCATGGTGACGACGTCAGCACTTAGTTGGCGACCTACTAGATAGTTTTCAACCTCAGTAAGTTTCCAAGGCACGGTGGCGACTCCGCCCAGGACTATGCTCGCAGACTCGACAATCTCGCCGTTCATAGTTAGCACTGCCGCCACACTAACTTCGGCGTGGGTCCAGGCTTCGCGGTCCATGATTTTATGATAGTGGCTTACACTGCTCGCTCTAGGGGTGGGCAAGCTAACACCTACTAGCAATTCACCAGAGGCTAAGGAGTTTTCCTTCGCCGGATCTTGGCTTGGCATAACAAAGAACTCATCCGCGCTAACGTTACTCTCGCCATCCGGACCCGCCACGATGAAGCTCGCACCAAGGGCAACCAACGCAGGCGCCACATCGGAAGGATGGACGATGAAGCTTGGCCCACCACCATAGATCGCATGTTGTTGATTCTCGCCGGTCACTGAAAAACATTCGTCACCGCCGGCCTTGTAACAATTAAAACCATTGCGGTAGTACCAACACCATGGGCGCTGAGTGACATTGCCTGACAGAGTTGCGACGTTGCGAATCTGTGGTGTCCCAACGCTGGCCGCCGCCTGCGCCAACACATAGCTGACATCACCGACATCACTATTGCTCAATTCTTCGAGCGTGATTAGGCCGCCAATTCTTGTTGTGCCATTGGCGCTGCTAATTTCTTTCGCACCATCTACGTTACGTAAGTTGATGATGACATCACTCTTGTCGGTGCCATCCTTGAGCTGCTGCAAAAGGTCGGTGCCGCCGCCAGAGAAAGCGACAGACTGACCGTTGCTTCTAGCTCGCGCGGCTGCGCTAACAGCCTCGTCGATGGAACTCACATTGATATTACTGAAAGCCTTCATGCCATGACCTCCAGAATCTTGTCACGCGAGATAGGAAGCGAAGTCATCCGCACGCCGATGGCATTGCTGATGGCATTGGCCACGGCAGCTGGGGCGAGAATGATGCCCGCCTCGCCTGCGGTCTTAGCGCCGAAGGGACCATAGCCGTCATCAACTTCGATGAAGGTGACATCGATCTCGGGGATATCTAGATGGGTTAGATGCCGTGCACGGTAGTAGCCGGTGGTTAATGGCTGGCCGCTTGCGGGGTCATACAGCAAGTCTTCGTGCAGCGCCTGGCCGATGCCTTGAATAGTCGCGCCGCGGATTTGATCACGTGCGGTGGTCGGGTTAATGATGCGACCTGACTCGTGCACCGTAGTGTATTTTACGATTCGCGTGGTGCCGATGCGGGTATCCACCTCCACCTCCACGAAGTGGGCGCCGAAGCACTGTCGGGTCTTGCCGTCGGTGCTCGGGTTGGGCGTGGCGGAGGCAATTAATACATCGCTGCCGATGGGCATGCCGCTATCGGCGATCTGTTGGTTAAGGTCTTTGGCAGCTTGCATCACGGCATAGCCGGTTTGAATAGTGGTGCGACTGCCGGACTCGCCTACTGAATAGGGGCAACGGTCGGTATCACCGGCCACGACCTCTACCTGGTCGAGCGGTACGCCAAGTTCTTCGGCGGCGATCATGCCCATGGTGGTCTTGGCGCCGGGCCCGATGTCGGTAACGCCTACGAACAAAGTGTATTGGCGCTGCGCGTCAACTCGCACGATGGCGCTGCTGGTGCCAACACCGGCGCGGAACATCATGAAAGAGAAACCGGAGCCGCGCTTGATGGGTCCTTCGTCAGAGCCGGGCGTGGTTTTTCTCCGCGAAGCCCAGTCGAACTGCTCGGCACCTCTGGTGATGACTTCTTCTAAGGAATAATTGGTGAATGGCTGGTCGTCGGTAGGCCTGCGCATATTCTTAAGAGCGAACTCCACCGGGTCTACGCCAAGCTTATAAGCCACCTCATCCATCATGGACTCCACACCGTAGAAGCCATGTGGTTCAGAGGGCGCACGGAAGTTACCGGAGGTGGTGCGGTTGGTATACACAGCAGAGATGCTGCGCAGTCTATTGGGACAGGCATAGACATCCATGCCACTTATGCCGCCGGAGTTCTTGCGGTAGGGACCCATACCACTATAGCCGAACATCTGAATGGCGGTAACGGTGCCGTCGTTCTTCGCGCCGATCTTATAATGTTGCACGGTGGGCCAGCGGCCATGTACACCGAGCCAGTCGTCGCGCCTTGAGAATTCCAACATCACCGGCGCAGCGGCTTGCTTGGATAAGGTTGCCGCGACCAGGTCGGCATCCTGATTCTGATTCTTGTTACCGAAGCCACCACCCATGTAGTTGCAGACGATGCGCACCTGATGGTCTTGCAGGCCAAGATCGCGGGCAGTGTCGTGGCGACAGTTAGAGATGCCCTGGGTCGGCGTGTATAGCGTGAGTTTGTCTCCCTCCCAATGCGCCATGGCGGCGCGGGGTTCCATCTGCGCGTTGTGAATGAAGCTGGTTTCATAACGTTCTTCGAATATCTGGTCCGCCTCGGCGAAGCCTGCCTCAACATCGCCTAAGTTCGACACCATAGGCTCGAAGTTGTTGCGGAAGTCGGGGCAGAGATTACCGTCAGGCCATACCTGGGGGGCGCCTGGTTCTAGGGCTGCTTCCGGCTCTAATACGAAAGGCAGTTCTTCGTAATCTACCTTGATGAGTGCCAGTGCCTGTTCGGCGATGTGTCTATCTATGGCGGCAACCGCCGCGACAGAATCACCGACGAAGCGCACGGGGTTGTTGAATATGTAACGTCGGTGCAGCGTGGCATCCTTGGTGGGGTCGTTGTACTGCCGGCCACCAGACACGGAACCTGCTCCCCACACTATGGGAGCGTTGTCGCCAGTGATGACCGCGCGCACGCCGGGCAACGCCTCGGCGGCCGAGGTATCGATGGAGCGAATACGGGCATGGGGATGGGGGCTTCTTAGTATTTGCGCATAGAGCATGCCGGGCAGTTTGAAGTCGCGGCTGTATTTGGCTTCACCGGTAACCCTCTCTACCGCGTCTACGCGGGCAGTGGCATTGCCTATAGTGTTTAACGGCTCGAGACCGATGTGAATAGCTTCGCTCATGCGGCACCTCCGCTGCGCTCACCCGCCATGACTACGGCTTCGACGATAGCGTTATAATTGGAACAGCGACAGAGATTGCCCACCAAGGCCTGCTTAACCTCGTCGGCATTGGGCGTAGCGTTGTTACTGAGTAAGGCGGTAGCCGTCATGAGTTGACCAGGAGTGCAGAAGCCGCATTGCGGGCCATTGTTCTCGACGAAGGCTTGTTGCACTGGCGAGAGTTGACCGCCACTTGCAAGTCCTTCCACGGTAGTTACCTGCGCGCCATCAGCCCACACCGCTAATTGACTACAGGAATACACGGGCTTACCGTTCATGATCACGGTGCAAGCACCGCACTCGCTGCGGTCGCAACCGATTTTCGTGCCGGTCAGATCGAGTTGATCGCGCAATACTTCAACCAAGGTCCAGCGATCTTCCACATCTACCGAATGGCGGCTGCCGTTGACTGTGAGCTGGATGGTGGTCTTGCTGACAGTGCTCTGCGTATCTGATTGTGCCTGCGCGGCTGAGATACCGAGTACTGGCACAGCGGTGGCGACCGCCGCGGTAGTGCCGGCGTTCTCGAGAAATTCACGTCGTGATCGTTGCTTCGGGTTGAGGCTTGTATCGGTTTTGCTCTTATCACCCATTGACGCTCTCCTGTTGCTATAACTGCGGTTGTCTTCTATTTCAAATTTTCTTCTTATACTCGCTGTATTCTCGCTACTCAATAACAGCTACCCTAAGACTATAGCTTTGGGGCACAGAGCTCGCAACTAAAAAGCCATGTGGCAACCGAGTCTTTTCGCCTATACTCGAGCTACGCGCCGTTCCTATTCAAGCAGAATTGGAACCTAAAAGTAGACCACTACAAGAAGACGAAGACTATGGCTGCTCAATCCGTTAAACGTTCTCGTAAATCATTTAGTGCATGCCCGCTAAACAAATATGTTCTGCAAGCCCTCACTGCTCTGATCGCTTGCGCCGCCGGCCTGCCCAGCATCGCAGATAGCTTCCCCGCCGCCGCTGGCGACATCACTATAATCCCACTGATCCACTCCAGTGTGCAGCTGGAATACCAGGGGCTAGTAATCCAAGTAGATCCGTGGGCGCGCATGAAACTTGATCAAGCCAAGCCGGCGGACCTGATCGTCATCACCGATAGCCCAGGACATCACTTAGATGTAGAGGCAATAGCGGCGCTAAGCAAGAGCAATACGCGCATCGTCACGGCGGCCAACGGCGCAAAACAAGTGCCCGAAGGCAATGTCATGACGATAGGTGAGCGGCTGCTTATGTCCGGCGTGAGCATAGAAGCTATAGCCGCCTACGACATAATCCTGGGCGCGCCGGCCCATCCCCGCGGCGACGCCAACGGCTATGTGTTAACAATAGGCGGTAGTCGGCTTTACTTCGCCGGTGTTACCGAGTGTGTAGATGAGGTAAAAGCGCTGCGCAATATCGATGTAGCCTTCATGCCGATGAACGTACCGCTGGGGCGAATGACACCAGCTGCAGCAGCGGCCTGCACTAAAACTCTTAATCCCTCGGTGGTTTACAGCTACCACTACAATCAAGACTGGGCCCGCCGCGCCGTGACGCCAGACTATGCAGGCGCGGAACTGCCAGGAGGGATTTCGATAGCCCAGAGCCTGGATTTATTCGAGCAAGAGCTATCCGGCAGCGGCATAGAAGTGAGAAGAGGCGATTGGTACCCAACACTCGATTGATAGTTTTATGAATCAGGGCGTACTGTGTTTCATAACGTCGGCGTAAGTCCGCAAGCGGGCACTCCCCGAGGAAAATACGTAAGCTTTACAATAAATAATAATGAAAATTAAACTTCAATATTTCATCCTTTGTTTTGTACTTCTAGTGCAGGCTTCGCCAGCCATCTCTCGAGATTTGGAATGGGACATTGGCCTGAGCACTATTCGAACGGTGATTAAGGCAAGTGGAGTAAAAGCTGCCACTCAAGGAGCACCGACAATCCTCTATGTGGCCGGGTTAAATGGAGAATCCGACTCCTCTTCAAGGCTTCGTTCTGTTTTAAGTTCCTACGCGCAAATCAATGATATCGATCGACCCGTAAATCTCATTGTAGTGCCGCTCGCTAACCCGGAATCAGAACCTTTAAGCTTTCCTCCAAGTGGCAGCGCCTATTCCGAGAATCCCGTAGCCAATGCACTTTGGAGGTGGATAGGCGTTCACGCACCGGATTTAGTAATAATTGCCAATGAAGATTCAACAAGCTTAGCGTCAGCTCTACAGAACGAAAGCGTGGCCGGCATAGGTTCTATTCCAGTTCAACAGCTTACGGACGCAAATACCTCCATGAGCTTCCTGTTAGGGTCATCCAGCTTGGCAGAATCAGCGGCTAGCATCGAAGTCAAGCGGCGACTTGACAGAACTCCCAATGAGCTCGCTGAACAGCTAGCGCAATCCTATGGCTATGACTTCTCTTCACCTGTGTACGTTCCGGGCATGAGTCTGATTGGCCGCATGCGTCTCGGATATCTCGATGAGGTTGCATCATTGATTGGAGGATTCCTGGCAGATACAACATTCGAGGTTTCTAGCGCGTCTTTATTGGCTGGCCAATTAGTCTTTGCTGAATACGCTGAACGAACTGGAGATGAAGACTCGTTGCAATTGGCAATTCGCGCTGCTGAGCTGGCTTTTGATGAGCAGGGAAATATGCGTGAAACTATGCCTATGCACTCCGAGATGAGTGATTCAGTTTTCATGGCCACACCCTTGCTGGTAAAAGTAGGAAAATTAACGGGAGACAGCAAATACTTTGACATGGCTTTCAGGCATGTAGCTTATATGCAAAGCCTTTTACTGCGTGATGACGGTTTGTACAACCACTCTCCTTTGGCCGATGTTGCCTGGAGCCGAGGCAATGCCTTCCCTGTTTTGGGTCTAGCTTTAAGTTTGAGCAACTTTCCTGAGTCGCATCCTGGATATGAAATTCTCAAAAATTCATTTCTGCAACATCTCGATGCTCTGCGCCCCTACCAAGACATCGATGGTATGTGGCTCGAGGTCATTGACTACCCCGGATCATTCGCTGAGCTTACCGCTACGGCTATGATCGGAATTGCTATTAAGCGAGGATTAGATAGTGGATTGTTGCAAGCAAATATTTATCAACCGATACTTAGCCAAATTTGGGATGCGGTGCGCATTAGAACTAGCCTGCAGGGTGAATTTATAAATGCGTGCACAAGCACTGGAAAGATGCAGTCACTGGATGCCTATCTTGACCGCTTAGCGGTTCTCGGAAGAGATGACAGAGCCGGCGGAATGGTAATGATCTTCGCAAACGAGATGGCAGGCAATATGTAGGCCCCTCTAAAGGCTAGATGTAGCCCTCAGTCGGATACAAGCCGCCTGGGCAGTTTGTGCTAAATGTTCGCTTTCCTCCCGGCCTAGTCGCCCTTAGAACCTGTATTGATCCAATTCGGCGGTCTCGGCGTTGTGTTAATATGGTCGCTTAGCGTCGATCAATCACAACAATTACAACCACTCATCACGGAGATACTCCTTGAATAGACGACTCTATCCAGCCATTTTAATGCTTACTCTGCTCTCAGCGCTGTCATCCTGCGCGACTGACCCAGCCTCTTCCCCTGTTGATGGATCTTGGGATTTCACCATGAGCGGCCCATTTGGGGCGGTCACGGCCACTGTCACTATGGTGAGTAGCGGCGATACTCTGACTGGGTCCTTTGACTTGGGTGGCGGCCGCAGCTGGCCGATCGAAGACGGCGTGGCCAATGGAGGCGAGATCTCGTTTAGCATTGACCGTGACGGTTCGCCGCTGGTCTACAACATGTCAGCCACCATCGACGGTGATAGTGCTGCCGGCACTGCCAGCGCGATGGGAACAGAAGTTCCCTGGACGATGACTCGCGGCAGCTAACTTGTTGTAGTTGAAAAAACATCGCAAGAAGAACGCCCGATGAAAATACTTATGAATATGCCGGCCATTGGGGGGGGGCTACTCATTGCCAAGTATGCGAGGCCGATAGTCTCAAATAGATCCCTACGTCTCTCTCAACGCTACTTCTCTGTGTCCAAATTTTCAAAGTGAGCACGGAATCTTTATTCCGTTAGCTGTGTAAACAGCTAACCATTCTGAAATCTCCATTAGCTAATTCGTTAAAATTAAGCCTCGGGGCCACAATCGAGACAGCGTTCTGCAGGAACAGGGCCCATCTTGAGTTCACGACTCAAATATCGCAGTGCAGTTCTCAATCCTTCTTCAATCACCGGATGATAGAATGGACTGCCGAGCATCTGTTGCACAGACCAGGATAGAAGATGTCCAATATACTCAGCTGCAGGTCCGACCATTTCCATTTAGAATAAAACCAACCCTTATTCCAACACTGTAGGCGCGACTCAATGACAGTCTTACTATCGATACTCGCTATTCTCTTTTTGGTACTAGCCGTTGGCCTTCCATTGATTGAGAAATACAGCACCGAGAAGTCCAATGAGGAACTGGGCAAGATAACTCGCTACATGCCAGCTTTAATGGCTGTTCTCATTATTGGCATGGCACTACGCTATTTCATGGGCTAGCGTGTCCGGCCCTGCCCTGCGATTTAACTATTTACTAACATCGGATTGGGAAGTGAACTCAGTCTAGGACTGGTGTAGCATTGGCAGCGCCCTACTAACTAAAAACGACAATAATATGTTCTCAAAAGTAACTGGCTCAACCAAAAAATTCTTAGCTCTCTCCACTACCCTACTGATCAGCAATTCCCTACTTGCGGCCGATGGCCCCTGGAGCCTATCTGATGCTCTCGGGCTAGATGATGGCTTCACGCTAAATGGCGAGCATCAATCCCGCTTCGAGCACTACGATGGTAATGTCTTTGTCGCCGCCAGCCCAAATGATGGCGCTTTCTTTCTACGCACGACGTTAGACGCCCAGTACAAGCAAAATGGCTTTAGCGCTCAGGTCGAGATGATGGATTCTCGACAGGGTCAAGCTGATAGAGACACGCGGCTTAGCACCTCACAAGTGAGTAGCCTCGATCTGTTACAAGCGAATGTCGCCTACAAGTTTCGCAGCGATAACTCTAGCGAGGTTCGCGTGGGTCGTTTAACACAGGATTGGGGAAGCCGCACTCTGATTGCTAGAAACCGTTATCGCAATACTATTAATACATTTGATGGCATCTCCTTCAGTCACAAACAGGCAAATGGCAACGAATTTAAATTCTTGTCGGCGCAACCGGTACGACGAACTCCTCGAGATCGATTGAGCTTACTCGACAATGATCACCGTAGTGACAAGTCTAGCGAAGCGCTGCGGATTCATGGCGTGTTTGCCAACTTGCCAAACCTGCTACCCTCTGTTTTAAATGTCGACTTAGATCTAGAGACTTATTACATAGCGCTGAAAGAAAAAGACACTAGGAAACTACAAACTAGCAATCGCGAACTTCACACTTTTGGCTTTCGCGCCCGCTCTCAAGCAAAGGTCAACGAGTGGGACTTAAATTGGGAGTCGATTTTTCAGACAGGTGAACGCAGGGCGTCTAGCAACCCACTTGATTCAGTGGATCTCGACCATCAGGCCTTCTACCAACGAGTGGAGCTGGCGTATAGCTTCGATACGCCATCTAGGCTGCGAGCAATATTCGAATTTAACTATGCCAGCGGTGACGAGAGCCCACTCGATAGCGACAGCGGTCGATTCGATACAATCCTCGGCGTGTCTGCCTTCGAGTTTGGTCCGGTTTCTCTTTACGCGCCAATCAGTCGTAGCAACATCATTACGCCAGGCATTCGATTAACTGCGACGCCTTGGATGAACGTAGCCTTGATGGCGGACTACCGGCATTTTTGGCTCGCCGAAGATAAGGATAGTTGGGGTAGAACGGGCCAGCGTGATGTAACCGGTAAAAGCGGCGACTATATGGGTCAGCATCTAGAGCTGAGAGTTAGATGGAGTGTCGTGCCTGGTAATGTGCGTCTCGATAGTGGCTTGATCCTTCTTGACTCGAAAGACCTTATTGATGAGCAATCTACGTTCTTCTACATAGGAACGAATATCGACTTTTAAATTATCACCTGCGGGCGGGTCAAATTTCGAACCGCGCTGTCATTTTCTAAATCATAAAAAAGCCCAACTACTAAAACGAGATTGGCCTTTTTTACTATCTGTTTCACTGTCTGAAAACCTAAGCGGTAGCCTCGGCTGCCTTATCCGCGTTGTACTGCATCTCAGAAACTCTTCTAAGCTGCTGCAGAGAACTCAAGTGCGCATAAATTAGGGGAATCATTCCCTGCTTACGCAGATCTAAGAAATCATCTTCGGATAATGCATTGAGCCTCTTCTCATCAATCGTATAAACGCCATCGATATTATAGCGCGGCGAATCTTGACGATGCTGTAGTTGCAACTGCTTTGTCGCTAACAGATCCTTCTCTTTGAATAGCTTACAGATGGCTTCTGTCTGCACAGTTTGCTCAGCGGTAGTCATTACATCCTCTATGCGCTGTTCTAGGTATGCCGTCTTCTCTCCGTCTTCTTTAAACAGCGACTCTCCCTCTGTTTCGCTCAACATCGAGCTTTCTTCATCGATCAGTACGGCGAGTTGATCGCCTGTGCTGTCTACTCGAACCATGGAGAAAGGCGCATTATTAAATCTAATCGGAATGACTCGTGACTTCCATTCCTGTGTTTGGCAAAAGAGGTTATGACCCTCTCTCAGGCCCATGACAGCTACAGGAACGAACTGTTCTCCGCGGCTATCTTTGACGAATACCAGCGAGAACTCTGCGCACAAGGTGAAGAAGTCCTGCGCAAGGATGGGAATCAGATGCAGGTCTTTATAACGCGTGTAGTCGCTGGATTCGGTTATTTTTAGCTTAGCGTGTTTGTCGTTTTGCAGGGGTACTGGTAAAGCCATTCTCTACTACCTTTTTAGTTCAATAGTCGCGAGCCAGTCTACCTAGAAAGTACTTAATAAAACAGGTCAATTGAATGAGTGACTTACCACGACTATCTACGTTTTAGCAACCCTATAGGTCAGTAGTCACTGCTGGATTTGAGTCTTCTACGCCTAGCAGATGCGCCTCTGCGTCTTCTCTGTTTTTCGTAGCTATCATCTTATTAGCCTGCTTGATGCCCCATAGATAGAACCCCAGCAGAACCAGGCGACTGTCGCGTAACCGAGTTCGTGAACCGGCATCGTAAATGCGATTCTCTAGATACTGGTGCCGAAACCACTCAGCTGAACCCCAAAGGCGAAGGCCAGCATAGCAGGCAGTGCGGCTAGGCAGATTTTTCCTCTGGGCGGGATCTTCGATTGCCGTGGCGCTGTCGACGACCTCCATCGTGAAACCGTTATCGAGCACGTCTGGGGCAGTAGCGGAAATTATCTCACTGTCTGCCTTGCCGCGCTGCTTGATCACTTAGCCCTTGGCATAGTTGGTGCCACACTTCGAACAGATTGGCCCCGCATCCTTGGGATGCTCACTCCAGGCACAATTGTCTGAGGCTTCCATGTTGCCTTCCCATTTTTATTCTGGCTATTCGCGCGAACAGCAGGGGGTCACCTAGAATTGGCGAACTTGATTCTCGTTGTTGCCATTGATTCTGTCGGTTAATTCGTTCCGGGCTTTTGTTCCTGGACCAACACCCAAGGTGCCACGACCACTGCCCATAGCTCACAGTCCTCTGTCTTCCATTGCTGCGCCTGCTCGTCGCTCACCTTCATGATCTGCTCTTGCTCCATCCACGCCTTCACCTGATCGTGATTATCGAAGGTGAATGCGCAGGCCACGTCGATCAAATCCAGATCGGCAGACACGGCAATCACACACTCGATCTGTTGGTGCTCGTTTAAGGCGCCCCATTTTATCTTGGCGGTATCTTGGTTTAGTTTCTGCCTGACGACTGCGGGATCCCTCCCGCTTGCTTCGCTCATATCGAGTCGTCTGTTAGATCTGCTATCTCTTCGTCATTGAAGCCAAAGCGTTTGAGCACTTCTTCGGTATGCTCGCCTAATTTGGGCGCAGCCTTGGCGGGCAGTTTGTCAGCACCACTTACTTTAAATGGGCTGTTAACGGTTCGTATCAATCCGTGCTCGGGATGATCCAGTGGAACGATAATATCGTTCGCCTCTTTTTGCTTATCGTTTGCAGCCTCTTCGTAGTTAGACACAACAGTGTGAGGCACATCCGCCTGCTCCAACTTCTGCAGCCAATGCGCAACCGGCTGCTTGAGTATTGTCTCGGAAACTTCTTTAATAAGCGTAGGCATGTTGGCAATGCGGGCCTCGTTATCACAAAAACGAGCGTCCTCGGGCAAATCATTCCTATCGATAGCATTGCAGAAGGGGCGCCAATCTTTCGCGGTATTCACCATGCTCATCTTAAGCAGGCGATCGTCGCTAGTTGGATAATGCAGAGAGATAAAATTATAAGCATTCTCGCGAGGGCGCTTTTCTCTAAATTGCGCACCTGCGAGTTGGGCCTGCAACATGACCGCATTTGACCAGGCACCGTTAGCCAAGAGAGATGTCGATACCTTGCAACCCTCTCCCGTTTTCTCGCGCTGATAAAGGCCCGTCATTATGGAGCCGAACAGCGCCATGCCGCTTGGATGATCGCCGGAGCCGTAAGGGAATTGCGCAAGCCAACCCTCATAAGGAAAAATTTGGTGTTCAATACCGGATCGCGACCAGTAGGAGACGGTGTCGTAACCGGGCTTGTGCGCCTCCTCGCCTTCTTCGCCGAAGCCAGTAGCTAGGGCGTAGATAATACGGGGGTTTATAGCGCGAATGGATTCGTAGTCGAGCTTGAGTTTGTCCAGCGCCTTCAATCGGTAGTTGGTTATCAACACGTCCGCGCCACTGATTATCTTGCACAGCGCTGCGTAGGCATCCGCTGACTTGAGATTTAGTACCACGCTCTTCTTGTTGCGGTTGTCCACCTCAAAACCGTAGGCCATATCAGAAATAGGCAGGCCGTTTATCTTCCTATGCCAGTTACGATTGAGGTCACCCGTCTTTGGAGGTTCAACCTTAATAACTTCAGCGCCGTAATCTGCCAATATGACGGCAGCAGATGGCGCAAGAATCATGGATGCTAATTCAATAACACGAAGATTGCTGAAGAGAGGATTTTTATCAGTTGTCATAGAGAGTTCTTTTGATCAGTTAGAGCGGCTTGCGCGAAGTCTAGGTGAGCTCCTCTACTGAGCATCAAGACAAAAGCAGCACTGCATCAAATTGCAATCACTGCGGGATTTCATTCAGGCGCTAATCTGCAACCAAGCCTGCAATCTCAGAAGGAGTCGCGCGCAGTGCTAACGCTACCCTATCGAAGAAGTCTAATTCGAAACTGCGGATAACCTCGTCACTGCGAATCACTTTCTGCAAAGAGGCCAAGATGAGCATGCGCTCACGTTCATCCAGCTTGCGCGATGCGGTCGAGAGATAACTTTCTAAAGACTGTGTCTCGAAAACTTCTGAGGAAGATGCCGTGCGTATTTCGGCAACAGATATCTCTTGCCCAAGTTCTTCTTTGAGAACTTCCTGTACTTTCTCAAGCTCTACTGTTTCAACGTTAGAGTCGGCGCGCGTTACTCGCGCGAGCACCATCAGCATAACTTCCTTAAACAGTTCCTGCCTATGTTTCGCTCTGTGCTTGTTGTCTCTGATCAATTTTGTGATCTTTGAAAAATCTACTAGGCTCATCGTGTTTCCTAAGTTGTCCCCTGCTGGATTCCAGCAACGGTTAGTGAGTCCAATTGTTAGGATAGCAGAATTGTTCCATTGTCAGAACATAGTTGGGTGAATTAGCAATGTGTTTCAATAAATTACAAATTTGAGACCCAGACTTCGGCTTTCTCAGCCCATCTAAGCTAGAGCCCTCTTGTCCCCTGCCAAAAAAATTGCCAAACTACTCATTCTCGTACTGAATATGTCTCTCTGCGCTATCCAATATATGGTGGCTAAGCAGCGAAACTTCAATGTGGCTCGTAGACAATATTACGGAAGCACGAAAGCACTATGTCACTGCAGCATTCGATTCATTCTTGGCTAAAGACTCTATTGAGCGCTGAACTTCTCGTGCTCGTAATTCTATCCAATGGCGCGATCTTCAATGGTGGCGTTCAGGCCAAAAATAAGGATCACACCACCATAAGACTGCTCAAAGAAGTTGTGCCGGGCTCGGATAGCTTTTCCGAGAAGGAAGGTGAGGTTCCCGTGTACAAGGCCTATAAGACTGACTCAGACACTGGCGAGCAGACCCTGATCGGCTATGCCTTCGTCTCCGCCGACACCCATCCGGAGCCTAGCGGTTACAGCAGCCAGATCGACAGCCTCATCGGCATGGATCTGGACGGCAACATTATTGGCTTAAAGGTCATCTATTACAAAGAATCCCTGCGCCACACCTGGGGAGATTTCTTCGCCTGGGATGGCTATGAAGAACAGTTCGTCGGTAAACGCGCCGAACAGCGATTCCAGATTGGCAACGACATAGACGGCATCGTGAAGGCCACAATCTCAAGCAAAGCCATGGCCCGGGGTGTTAGGCACTCTGTCCGCGCTGTTACCCTTGAGTATCTGCGCTAGTTCTTGCTCGCCAAAACATAAGAAGACTTCGCAAAAACAATTACTCCTTGCTTGATAGAGCTAGACTCTCTCGCGCAAGCTCTCTATTCTGGATTGAAATTCGCTCACCTGAAAAGGGTATCCTCATGCGCAAAACCTTCAAGTCTGTTAAATCACTCGCTAGCATCGGTAGTGTTTGTGCCGCCATGTTTACAATTAGTGCGGCCCATGCTCAGCCGTTTGAGGCACACCCTTCAACGCAGGAGGAGTCGATCAAGGTGACCCTGGAAACGCTTGCTGGCTGGGAGCAGGAGCTCTCCAACTGGGGACGCTGGGGACCTGATGACCAGCGCGGCACCCTTAACCTGATTACGGCTGCGAAGACTAAAGAGGCCGCCTCCTTGGTGCGCTCTGGCGAAAGCGTGACCTTGCAGCACTTCGTGACCACCGAGCCGCCCGCAATAGACAGCGCCGCCTTCGGCCCTACCGATCATTGGATGAGCCGAATAGACCCAGTCACCGGCGAGCCTTCCTTCGCCCTGGATGAGATTCAGTTCTCTCTGCACGACGGCATGTTGTCTCATCTGGATGCACTGTGTCATTACCGCACTGAGATCGATGGCGAATACATTATCTTCAACGGCTACCCCCAGAACCTCACCGCCACTGGTTGTGAGGATCTAGCTATCGATCGCATGGGCACCTCTTATGTGACTCGCGGCATTCTGGTGGACATGCCTTTGATGCGCGGCGTCGAATGGCTGGACCCGAGCACCCCCATCTATGTAGAAGACCTGCTCGCTTGGGAAGAATTTGCCGGTGTAACTATTAGCAGCGGCGACGCCTTATTCGTTCGCACTGGACGCTGGGCCATGCGCGATACAGAAGGTCCTTGGCAATACGGCCAGGCCGGTGCAGGTTTACATGCCTCGGTCCTGCCCTTTCTGCGCGAGCGCGATGTAGCGATATTAATTGGTGATGCGGTGAATGATGTGCAGCCTTCCGGCGTGGCGGGAATCAATAGGCCCATACACCAACTAACTCAGGTGAACTTAGGCCTGCCGATCGTAGACAATGGCTACATGAAAGACGTAGCAGAGACTGCAGCGCGATTGCAGCGCTGGGAATTTATGACGTCTATTCAGATCAATCCGATCAAAGGCGGGACAGCGAGCCCCTTTAACGCTCTGGCGACTTTTTAAGCTGCCCGCAAGTTAGGTCGCTCAGCGCGGATAAGCATCGCTCGCAGCAAAGCGTCGATAACCCTCGGCCATAGCTTGCGCGCAGTCGCCTGGTGTAGGTCCACCCGCGAAGAAACCTTCGCAAGGCTGTGCTATTAATTCCGGCATGTTGCTACGCACCCAATCCCGTGCTTGGTAATAGATTGGTATATCGTTAGAGCTAGTTTCCACGGAAGTCACCCTCCCCTCTTCAAAGGCAATCTCGAAAGTATCGGTAACAAAGAAGTCGACAGCAAGCGCTAACATCGGATCGTCCTTTACCGCAATGGGGCAGCTAACTATGTTCGATGATTTGACCGCACAGTGTTTGCGTTCCACGATCTCGTAATTTCCACCTTTAGCCCAACCTTGGTAATACAAGAGTGGCTCTTTTGAGTCCTCTGCACGCGCTAACGCCTGCTCGAGACGCACGCTGTCGAAAGAATAGAAGTCATCGATCAGGAACTCTGCGATAGGCAGTAAGGCTTCAGTGTCAGCAGCAGAGATCGAATTTTCAGTTAAAGTACATGCCTGCAAACCCGCCACTAGAACGATTACCTTGAGTAGTCTTCTCATGATTCAGAGTTCTCGTAGAGCTTGGTCTGACTTGAAAGGAATAAGGAGCTGAGTAACTATCGAGAGTTTTTCACCGGTGCCATTGCCTACCCGCTCAATATGATTTTTCCCAGAAAATGTTCCGAATAGGCGGTCCCATATAATGACCGTACTGCCGAAATTGGTATTGCTCTCTTTGTAGATGCAGGAATGGTGCAGCTGATGCCATTCGGGTGTGTTGAACAGCCAACCAAACACGCCAGAGACTAATGGTAAATTGCTGTGGCATAGGTGTACCGTATTGAGACGAAATACGACTACTACTGCCACCACTTCAGCGCTGGCACCTAAAAACGCCAAGGCAACTGCAGATCCTAAATTCAAACCGAGGAATTCCAGCGGGTGAGTACGCTCCGCCCTGGCCACGCTCATCTTCGTAATGTGGTGATGCGTTGCATGGATTCGCCAGAGAAACATGAAGCGATGCTGTAGGCGATGCGCCCAATAGCCAATGAATTCCGCAGCGAAAATAGCTATGAATGCTGCTACTAAAAGACCGCCCGTTGTCTCAGCTTCTA
>JAPKAI010000053.1 GCA_028825335.1 Gammaproteobacteria bacterium
GGCAGCAAGCTGGATGGCCGCTTACGATCTGGCCGACCTGGATGGATGAGCAGTCACCCTCGGACACTGCCAATCCATTGCATTGAGCTATCGTTTCGTTTATCTATCTTCGCAATAACACCTTTTGTAATAACTAAAAGTACAACTCGATAATATTGTGCGTCACTTCCTTCAGCGAAGTCGCCAGCTCTTCTTTGGAATACAGATAGAACCCTTCTGCGTGACTCACCGCTGCCGGCAGGGTGAACGTTCGTCCCTTGTCCAAGGACAGAACCAGCTCCTCATAGTTGTTCTCATCGTTCTGGCTCGCATAGATAGTCATCGCTCGTTCCTTGCGCGATCTTTGAGCCGTGATATCGATGAATAGATTGACTGGGTTCTGCACGCCGATCTCATAGGAATAGGCATTCACCGATATGCTCTCGCTACTGCGTTTCTGCACAGCTGCCCAGACTAGAAGGGCCGTGTTGCGATGATCGGGGTGTGGCTCTAACGGCCCGGGAAAGAAGACACTTGCTGCGCCAACTTCACCGATCTTGTGAGCTATTCTATTCACTAGCTCATCGCTAAGCACTAGGCCTCGGTCTGGCTCCTGCCAGCTATCGACGCTATCGATGCCAAGAATTCCTGCTGCCTCTTGAACTTCCCTATCCCTGACATCCACCAGATCTTCCCCGCTGCCGCCCAAGGCTCCATCAGTCATAACCACTAGATGGACTTGAATGCCCTCTTCACTGGCTTTAATAAGGC
Organism: Gammaproteobacteria bacterium; assembly: GCA_028825335.1. Taxonomy (GTDB): domain Bacteria; phylum Pseudomonadota; class Gammaproteobacteria; order Pseudomonadales; family Pseudohongiellaceae; genus UBA9145. The sequence goes on from JAPKAI010000053.1 coordinate 751, forward strand.
TCCCTGCCATGCCATAGGTCTCGTCGTCGGCATGGGGTGCGAATACTAGCCACGGTCCCGGTGGAAGCGGGGATGTCTCGAAGGGGATGAGTCTGTGTTCGGGATTTAGCATGGTGCACAGTATAAATCAGCTTGCTGCAAATGCAGAAGCCTCAATTAGAAAGGCTTGCGGCGGTATTTCTTAGTTTTTTCAAGCAAATCATGGTTAAATTCGCAGCCTTCACAGTTGAAAAACACCTAATACTGGATCGGAATGTTATTAACACTGCTGCGTGAATGGATGCTGACACCGTTCACCCATTACCGACTCTTCCATAACTTCACTAAGCAGGATTTTCTTGCCCAGTTCACGGCATCCATTGGCGGCTTCCTGTGGCTGATCATCACACCGATCGTCCACATCATGATCTATGCCTTCGTGTTTGGAGTTCTTTTTAATCAGCGAGCAGCGGCGGGATTCGAAGAAAGCACGTTTGTCGTATTCATGATGGTCGGCTTCCTACCTTGGTTTGCCTTTGCCGACTCCATTGGTAAGTCAACTGGCCTATTAATCGAGAAGGCGCCGCTAATCACTAAGGTGAAATTTCCAGTACAGATCATTCCCGTTGTGGGGTCAGTAATCCCCTATTTAACACACGCCATAGGCTTCGGCATATTGTTAGCGTACTTGGCGACTCAGGGTTACTGGAATTGGATGTGGTTCTATCTGCCCTTTATTTTCTTCTTCCAATTTTTATTCACGTTGGGCTTGGTGGCGATTCTCTCAGCGCTAAGTGTCTTCCTTCGTGATTTACAACAATTGGTTGCCCTCGCTATAACCGTCTGGTTTTTTCTAACTCCGATAATATGGCCAATATCTATTATTCAGGACGAGGCGCAGCGAAATATATTCTTGTTAAACCCGATGCATAGTTTTGTTAGCCTGTATCGTGAGATCGTTCTCCTGGGCCAGGTAACATTTATTCATCTAGGAATAGTAATTCCCGTCTCGATCATCACTTATTTTTTCGGTGGTTGGTTGTTCATGAAGATCAAACAGGCGTTCGGCGATGTGCTCTAGCTTACGTTCAGATAGGAGGCGCTAACTATGCCTCGCGTATCTGTTCAGAACCTGAATAAGGATTTCAAGATCTACGAGCGACCCCAGGACAGGTTGTTCGAGCTCATCCTGCGTAAACAACGCCACCAGTTGTACCATGTACTGAGTGATATATCGTTCGCCGTTCCGGACGGCAAGAGCTTAGGAATCATCGGCGACAACGGTGCTGGCAAATCGACTCTACTTAAAATCTTAGTTGGGACACTGCAGCCCACCAGCGGCGAAATCGCAATCGAGGGGCAAGTGGCAGCCCTGCTGGAGCTCGGCGCGGGCTTTCATCCGGAGTTTACTGGACGCAAGAACATCTATCTTAACGCCGCTCTATTAGGCGTGCCCGATGATAACATCGCCGAGATGGAGAGAGACATTATTGCGTTCTCCGAGCTCGACTATTTCATCGATAGACCCGTTAAGACCTACTCGTCTGGGATGTATGTTCGTCTCGCCTTCTCTATCGCGACTATGGTACGTCCAGATATTCTCGTCATCGATGAGGCCCTGTCTGTCGGTGACATGGCATTTCAGAAGAAGTGCGTGCAGCGCATGAATGAGTTTCGTGAACAACGCAAGACCATGGTGTTCTGTAGCCACTCCATGTTTCACGTACAAGAGCTATGCGATATCGCTATCTGGTTAGACAAGGGCAAGATCCAAGAGATCGGTGACAGCGACAAGGTCGTGGGGCACTACGAAGACTTCTGCAACAACAAGAAAACCTATAGCAGCATTCGAGAAGACATCCCCGGGGAGCTGCGCGCTTCCAAGTCTGCAAAAAAAGAAGAGGTACAGGACTGTCGTATCAACTCCATCGCTGTTAAGTCACTAGATGGTAATGACATCACCACAATCAAACCGCTCAGTGACGTGATGCTAGAAATGGAAGTCGAAGTTCTCGTAGAGAATATGCAGGGGCATTTCGGTTTCGCCTTCATGAAATCTGCCGAGGAGCCGATCGCGTCCTTCCTTACCACCAATGACGATGAGATTGAGATTGGCTCATTCGCCAAGGGAGACGTCTTTAAGGTTTCGCTAGTTATCGAGAAGGTCGCTATGCGAGTAGGGGAGTTCTATGCGCTCGGTGGTCTCGCCGATAAGAGTGGTCTGCTCTGGTATGAGACCAAGTTCAGTAAGCTGCTGGCTATGGAGCCGAGCAAGGGTGTCGGGCCCATGATCATGAAATGTGCGTGGCAGCTCGACAAGGACTAGGGTAGCACATGGAAAAGCACGACAAAGCTATCGTCATCGCAGGTGCTGGCATCGGCGGTTTGACCCTTGCGCTGACACTTCATCAGATTGGAGTCCACTGCATCGTTTTAGAATCCGTCGGTGTACTAAAGCCCCTTGGAGTCGGCATCAACTTGCAACCCAATGCTGTGAGGGAACTCTATGACCTCGGCATCAATGCCTCAGAGCTCGACCAAATAGGCATCCAGACCAAAGAATGGGCGCTGGTTGGTCGCAATGGTAAAGATGTTTATGCGGAACCCCGCGGCATCAGCGCGGGCTACCAATGGCCACAATATTCGGTCCATCGTGGCCAACTACAGCTGCTGTTGTACGAGAAACTCAAAGAACGATTAGGCCCTAACTGTGTGCGCACCGATGCGCGAGTTACGGCATACCGCAATACTGAGAATGGGGTGGCTGTTAGCGTTTCTAATCGCGCCGGACAAACCAGTGACGTAATCGGCGCGCTGCTGATTGGTGCAGATGGCTTGCACTCGGTTGTCCGCGCACAAATGCATCCTAACCAACCGCCTATTAGCTGGAGCGGCGCAATCCTCTGGCGCGGCGTTTCTGAAGCGAAACCTCTACGAACAGGCGCCTCCTTTGTTGGACTTGGCAGCCACACCAAACGCATGGTGATGTATCCAATCGGCCCCGCTCACCCAGAAACCGGACTCGCAACTATTAACTGGATTGCTGAAGTCACGGTTGATCCTTCTGCGGGATGGGGCGACAGCGATTGGAACAAGCAAGTCGATCTAGATCACTTTGTTCACCATTTTAAGGATTGGCAATATGAATGGCTCGACGTTCCAGCATTGGTTGCTGGCGCTACGGAAATTTTTGAATATCCAATGGTCGATCGCGACCCGATCGACAACTGGGTTGACGGCAATGTCTTACTGATTGGCGATGCTGCTCACGTCATGTATCCCACCGGTTCAAATGGGGCCAGCCAAGCGATTGTCGATGCCAGAATATTAGGCGCGGCAATTCTTGCCCATGGTACAAACGCGTTGGCTATTCAAAGTGTTGAGCAGAGATTATGTGCAGAGGTCTCCGCCGTAGTCTTACGCAACCGCAGCGCAGGGCCATTTCGTTTACTTAACGTTTTGGACGAACGCTGCGGCGGCGTCTTTGATGATATTGAACAAGTATTCCCCGCGGTCGAGCGCGAGGAAATCATGCGCGACTATAAAACCGCCGCGGGATATGCCGCAGAGAAGCTCAATGCTGCAGAACCCACCATTGCCAGCGGCGCAAAAATTCAGTCATAGCTATGCGAAACAGGGCATAGAGCCCTTACAGCTCGATTCCGTACTCCTCCACCCTAGCCTTCGCGGTATCAGGCAGCATGCCATAGGGGTCGACCTTGTAGATTCTAGGCAAGGCATTCCCGCTGAGAACTTCTACGATCTCCATATAGGCCTGGCGCACTCTATCCTCTGGCTCAACTTCGTCCACATCAAGCTCTTGAAAATCGGATTGCTGGCCTGTTAACACATTGCCGCTAAATTCCTGTTTCGGATAGACAAAGATGGAGTAGATGTTTGACGTATTCGTGCCTACCCATTGGGTCAGCTCCTGCAAATTCTCGAAGGGCACGATCTCGGCAATCTCTGCACGATTGCTTATATCCTCCAGTTCTCGAAACGCGATTATTGTCTCTATCAGCTCATCGTCTAATCCTGGCAGTAGTCGCATTGCTTCTCGGGTTGCGACATTGAGGTTTACGGTTCGCGTATTGCCATAAATAGTGAATGCTGCATCTACGTTGATACCATCAAACAATTCTGCAAAGCCCCGCACGTGAAGAATCTCCTCTACAGTGTCAAGCTCCGGATTGTTGCGAGGGACGTAGGCCTGATCTAATTCCAGATAGTAGTCCTTCTCGGCACCATTCAGCCCCTCCAAATCATTCAGGTCTGTCCAATCTGTCCAGGCTGCGAGCAGGTCTTGCACCTCCTCTGGCTCGGCATCTTCGCCGCCCAGTAATTTTTCGATGAGCAATTGCATGTTGCGGCGCGGTATTCGATTCAGGTTTATCTTTCCCGCATGGTCGTAGATACGAACTACCATGTTCTCAGGTAGAGCATAGTTTAGCTCCAGCGCCTCTCCATCATAGCGATAGCCAGGCGTTAGTATTTCGCCTTCTGCGGATTCCTGGGGTTGCTGATCGATAGGTGCAGGCATGCGTTCGAGCATGAGTTCCATCTCGGCAAAATTTACGGCGGCCATTAGCTGCGCCCAATCCTGACTAGCGTCGCGATTATGCGCGGCTGTCTGTGCCGATAGCCTTACCTTGCCCGCCATAGCAGTAACTAGCACAGTCAGCAAGACTGTCGTCCATAGGACGATTATAATGACTGAGCCGGTTTGTTTAGATAAGTTTCGCATGCGAATCACAGCCCATTATTCGTCGTAGGACGAATACTTCGATGCTGGTTGTTTTTTATACGCGCAACTATCTCTAACTCTTCATTCATATCCTCGTAATCTCGTTCGGGAATAAAACGAACATAGACTGCTAGAGGAAGGCTTAACTCCTCTTCGCCAAACCATTCATCGATCCAGAGTCTATTCTCATTTAAATCCTGATAGAGATAACTAAACTCGGCGGTATAGTTTTCAAGGACCAGAATCGGCTCGCTTTCGCTTAGCCTCTCTGTGGGGTTGTCGCTAAACGCGGGAACAAGGCTCAGATAGACGCCTTCGTCTGCCACGGAATACATCTCCCAAACGGTTAGCCCTGGGCTGCGCTGTGGAGATACCGCGGATACGAAACTAAGATAATCGTCTTCGCCATGAAAATAGATCTCGCGCGCGAGCGTGTCGAAGTTCGTATAGCTGTGTGGAAAAGCCCCATGCAGCGCACGGTCTATCTGCAGCACCGCCAGCGCCTGATCTAGACTCTTATCTAATACATCGGAGTTTCGATTCCAGTCACCGGCCACGATGTAAACACCTGAGCTCAACAAGCCGAGCAGTAGCGCAGTCAATCCCAAAGACAGGATTATTTCTACTAAAGTAAAACCTGTCTGTTTGTCTTTTTGTTTAACTGTTCGCATGGGCCCCTACTGTGGAAGATCCAGTTGAATCCAACGGCTTCCCGCAATTACTTCATTGCGCTCTCGATTGACTACTTCGTAGGCTTGGAATGCGTGTACAGAACCCTGTGTCTTTCGCTCTGGGTCTTCCAATAGATCCAGTGAGCGAATCCGATAGCTATCATCCTGAAGTATCTCTTCGACGTCCGAGTATTCATTTTCAAGCAGTGCGAAATTGATAGCAGCTCGAACGCGTGTGGCCTGCACCAAGCTTTGTTCTGAGCGCCACGAGAGTTGCTTGCTACCTCCGACCAGAGAGAACAGCCCGCCAAGTACAAATCCGGTAATCGTGAGTGCCACAATTACTTCCAGAAGAGTAAAGCCTGCCTGAGGGTTGTGTGGTTTTTTCATCACAATTCTCTATCGGGGTCACCGCTCGAGACTCTGCCGGTGAACGGATCAACATCAATGACGCCTGCTTGATCTTCCTGAGCGAATAGTAGCGTACCGCCAGTGCTTCCACCTTCAGGGTAGAACGTCACCTCCGTGCTTTCCTCGATCTCGATTTCTCTGTCGGTACTATCGCGGAAGCGCAGATTGACGCCCCCGCCGTTCCACTGCGCTACGATATTGCTGAGGCTGGCGTACTCCTCTTCTCTATCTGCCTGCGCCAATTCATCAGCAGGCAATACATTGAAGCTGACGGTGCTGGCTTGCCCAGAAATTACCGCCGTGCGTCTCGCATAGTTGAGCAGTGATTGGGCCTGACGAACTTGAGTACTGAAGGTACGGGCTTCGAAGCCACCGAGGTTCGGGACTACCATGATGCTAGCCGTGGCGATGATGGCGAGCACAAGGATTATTTCGAGCAGCGTGAAGCCACGCTGCTGTTTAAGCGTAACCTGCCGTGGATTGGGTAAGGCAGCCGTTCTACAGGCCAATATCGGCGTCATCTTCTTCGCCGCCGCTCATGCCGTCGGCTCCGTAGGATAGTAGTGTGAACTCACGGCCATTGCCTTCATAGACATATTCATTGTCCCAAGGGTCAGTGGGAACTGCTCTACGCAGGTAAGGGCCATTCCAAGATGCTCTGTCGGTATCATCCTCCATCAAGCCATCGAGACTATCAGGATACTCGCCGACATCGAGCCGATAAATATCTAACGCCGCTTCCAGTGTGGAAATCTCTGTCCTAGCTACATCGCGCATCGCTCCAGCCTGTTGATTAAACAAGTTCGGCGCAACCATTACTGCCAACATTGCGATAATCGCCATCACCACGAGAATTTCGATGAGTGTGAATCCATCACTTCGTTGTATTCGAATATTCGTTTTTTGGGAGTTACTGTGGTTCATGATTAATACCTATTTCTCTTGTTTAGCTACTCGTGTGCCTCTGAACAATTCTATGGTACCTCTGCGAGGCGCAACTTGCCGTTAATGACCTTAGTCCTTAATAAGAGCTACAACGAAGCAGATAAATGCTTCGGGGCATCTGGACTGTCCCGACCTCTTCATTGTTCCTTTTTAGCAGGCCGACGCATGCCGGCAAAGAAACGTCTCGATCTCTGAACAGTCCAAATGCAGAGGTGCCATAGAATTGTTCAGAGACACCCTAAAAATCAGATGCTTCGATTAGGTCGGACGCCATGTCGAATCGGTCGAGGATATCTTGATATTCTAACCCTGTTTCGGAGTTCAAATTAATGATCTCTGGCCTTAACACGATGAACAGTTCACGGCGTTCTACCGTTTCCTGCTGATAGGAGAAAAGCCTACCCAGCAGCGGCACTCTATTCAGCCCAGGGACACCGGTATTCAAGTTCTCGGTCTCTGTCTGAATCAATCCACCGAGAACCACATTTTCACCATTACGCACGACAACCGTTGTATTGATCTCTTGATTATTGAACACAGGATTGTTGTTTACTCCAGTTGCACCACCATCTACTGATGATAATTCCTGCCGAATAATTAAATTCACGATACCGTCGTTATTAATCTGTGGCGTGATTGACAACACGATACCTGTATCGCGATAAATAATATTGGTAGTAGAGACACCAGCGTTACCCAGAGACTGACCTTGCTCTACAGGGACTTGCGAGCCGATCTGAATGTCACCTTCCTGATTATTTGCCACCGTGAGTGACGGTCGAGCCAACAGTTGAACGTCATTATTGATAGCGATCGCCTCCAAGGTCGCATCGACTTGCGAGGCACCATCGATGAAGGATTTGGTGAATAACAAACCACCAAGTTGTGGTACAAAACCGGTCGATGCGTTGGTAGAAATTGGGTCGACCTGGCTGTCAGCGGCTATGCGCGACCAATCCACGCCAAACTTAGTAGCCTCGCTGAGCGTGATCTGCGCGATTACAGCATTGATCATCACCTGCAATGGAACCGCGTCTAGTTGATTGATAGTCGTGAGTAGCTGTCGGTAGTCTCGCGCCGTGCTTCGAATTAACAAACTGTTTGTCGCTTCGTCTGCCACAATCTTCACGCTTAGGTTTGCTGAAACAACTGTATTAGTTGTAACAACTGAAACCCCATCTGCGAGCCCAACAGAATCTAGCGTGTTATTTTCAACGTCGTTGCCGCGATTCGCAATTGCCAGCGCGTCATCATCGCCATCCTCAAATACCTCGGATAGAGTTTCCGCAAGCTCCACCGCACTCAGATTATTCACCTGATAGTGAAACAATTGCTCCACTTGTTCCTGTCCATCGGAGTCTAGAATTTGTAGCCAGCGAGAGATCTCCTCGAAGCCGCGCGATGCTGGCGCTGTCACGAGAATTCCATTGATCCGCTCTATTCCCTTTACCTGATAGGCAGGCGTTGAGCCCTCGATTAGTAAGAGAATCTCGGACAACTCGTCGGCAACTTCCACCGCATTAGCGTTAAATAATTGATAGAGATGAATACCCTGATTCTGAAATGGGTCTGCATCAACGAGAAACAACAATTCGTTGATGCGTTGTAGTTGCGATTCGCTGGCTGATATAGCCAGCGTGCCATTGCCAACCAGAGTTCTCACCTCGCCATCAGGCGCGAGGAGTGGCTCGATAACTTGCACTGCAGACTCTGTAGAGATGAAGGTAAGTGGCGTGATCTGTAGAATACGCGAGGCGGTGCCTTGACCCAGCGTGTCTGGCGTCGCTATCTCTGCTGGCAGAGCGCTGGTGATCTTGCGCGCATTGTAGACATTGCCCACACGATTTACGACTACACCTGCGTCCCGGGTTAGCAATCGAATTAGCGGCCAGATATCTTCCTCGCTCAAAGGGCGTGCTGAGGAAGTACGAATACTGACTTTGCTATCGATCGTCGGGTCGATAACGATACTCACGTCCAAAGCAGCGGCGAGTTCTTCCAGCACGAGTCGAAGATCCGCCTGCTCGTAATTCAATTCGACGACGTTCCCGGTAAGAGGCTCTACAGGGGTAGGCCCGCGTTCCGGAATGCCATCGTACTGCAATGCGGCGCCGTCTCGGTTAATCTCATTGATGATTGCCTGTTGCTCAGCCGCAATATTGACATCTGTTTGGGGCATTACAACAGCAGCGTTACGACTCGTCGAATTTCGCGTGACTGAATTGCTACTCGACTGTCCGCTATTACCAGCGCCGGACTGAGCATCCAATACGGCACAGGAGGAAAGCGCGAAACCGACTAGCAGAAGTGCTAGAGGTTTTTTCGTTGCTTGTAGAATTTGCTTAGACTTCACAATGTTCTCCGAGAATTAGAAATCCACCGCATTCATGCTGAATACAGCTGACAGCATGGTGATGGTGATACCGCCAACTGCTATGGCGAGAATTATTATCAGGGCAGGCTGCAAAGCAGCTACCAGGCTAGAAATTTGATTACGCACGGTCGTGTCGAATGTGGCCGCTGACTTGATTAGAATGTTTGCCGTTCGGCCTGACTCCTCGCCTACTGCAACCAACTGATGCAGCAGGGTTGGGAATTGATTTGTCTTCTCTAATGAGGCGCCGAGTCCCGCTCCGCCCCTAACGTCCTCTTCTACCTGAACCAGGTGTGTCGCCAAGACGGTATTGCCAACAACTTCTCTCGACACACGCAGCGCACGAATTAAAGGGATGCTTGCCCCTAATAGAGCGCCTAGTGTTCTCGCGAAGACTGCGCACTCTTTGTAGAGGATCAGCTTGCCCATCATCGGCAGAGACAGCATGAAGCCATCTTTCTTTAATTTCGATGCAGGTTCTTTGTCTAAGCGTTTCCAGAAGAACACCAAAAGAGCTATGAACACGACAATAAGGTAGCCGTAGTTCTGAATGCCGCTACTTAGAGAGAGCAAGAAGGCCGCAGATGCCGGAATCTCACTGCCCGCATCTTCGAACATCGCGGCAAACTGGGGAACTACAAAGACTAATAGTAGAACGACAGAGAGTACGCCGGTAATCAGCAGCACGATCGGATAGATCATTGCCGAAATGATTGCCTGACGGGTCTTGGCACTGGTTTCTAGAAATTCTGCAAGCTCGGGTAACATCTTATCTAAAATGCCGCCTTCTTCACCGGCACGGACGATATTGATGTACATCTTGCTGAAGACTTTCGGGTGAACCTCCATCGCCTCGGCAAGGCTCCTGCCTTCCTTCACCTCGCGCAGTAGGCTCACAACAAGTTCACGCATTGCTGAGGATTCTGTAATACCTTCTAACAATCGTAGAGACCTATCGATCGGCACCCGCGCCTCAACAAGAGTGCACAGACCATTGGTGAAATCCAACACGTCTGACTGCGAAATGCGTTTGCGGCGAATTTTCTCAGCGGCTTCTTTGGTTTCTTGTATCTTGACCGGTGTCAAATTCTTGCCCTTCAAGATGCGTACAGCTTCGCGCTCCGTATCAGCGCTCAGCTGACCGTTCAGCACTTTGCCTTGTGCATCGAAGGCCTGATATTTAAAATGGAGTGCGCTCATATTGCTCTGGTTACCCGCACGACTTCTTCAGGCGTAGTCATCCCACTTGCCAACTTTTCGAGGGCGTCCTGCCTCAGGGTTTTCATCCCTTCTTTGATTGCCTCGTCACGAATGATATTCGCGTCTGCTCCCGAGGCAATGTGATGACGAATCGCATCACTCATGATCAGCAATTCATACAGGCCTACTCGACCCCGATACCCAGTCTGTCCACAGCGCTCACAGCCACTGCCTCGTCGGATTTCGCTGATGGTATTTATATCAATCTCAAGCGCCATCGCCTCGTCTGTACTAAGAGGGTGCGTCTCAGTGCAATCGGTACAAACTCGTCTTACCAGCCTCTGCGCCTGTATGGCGAGCATGCTGGAGCTAATTAGATAACCTTGTACGCCCATGTCTTGCAACCGCGTTACCGCTCCAGCTGCATCGTTGGTGTGTAACGTTGAAAAAACAAGGTGGCCGGTGAGTGCTGACTCGATCGCGATCTCTGCAGTCTCATGATCGCGAATCTCACCGATCATCAGTACGTCTGGGTCCTGTCTAACGATAGAACGTAGGCCCTGTGCAAAACTTAATCCAATGCTAGCGTTCGCTTGAATCTGGGTGATACCGTCAAGTTGGTATTCGACTGGATCTTCAACGGTAATTATCTTTTGCTTCTCATTGTTTATCTTCTCTAGCGTTGCATACAGCGTGGTCGTTTTACCGCTACCTGTAGGACCTGTTATCAACACCATGCCATGAGGCTGAGTGACGATGTTTTGATACTGGACAAGAATTTTTTCGGGCATTCCCAACTGCTGCAAACTTACGGCGGTATCGCTTCTATCTAGTATTCTCAGCACGACAGACTCACCGTGCACACCCGGGAGAGTCGACACGCGCATATCGAGCTGTTTAGCACCTACCTGATAATCTATGCGCCCATCTTGCGGCAAACGTTTCTCACCAATATCTAGCTTCGCCATAAGTTTCAATCGCGATGCAACCGCCGTGTGTATTTTAATAGGCAGGCGTTCTATGCGCGTCATGATGCCGTCGACACGGCAGCGAATATCCAGATGATTCTCGTTAGGCTCGAAATGAATGTCACTGGCGTCGAGATCAAGCGCTCGAGCGAAGAGGTGGTTTACTAGTCGGATGATTGGTGCTTCCGATGCCAGATCTGCGAGCGCCTCATCATCGGCAAAACCAGAGACGAAAAGATCCTCATCTGTATTCTCTATCTGCGGCGAGAGTTCAGCGCGCCAGTGACGCATTAGGCGACGCACTTCGTCTGCGCCCCCGATGCCGAATTGAATTTCCTCATTCAAGATAAAGCGGATCTTCGCACGCAATTCTATGCTCGGCGTATGCTCACAGATGAGCCTGCTAGATTCAGCAAAGTCCTGCGCAGGCACGATCCCTTCTGGCTCTAATAACTGCCCGAAAACGGCGAGCGTCATTGCTGGCGACTCTTCTGCTAGCTCTTGATTATCGAAGTCAGTCATCTGTTACCCGCAGCCTCTGCAACAAGGCCTTCACTTCGGGCAAAGCCAACAACTGTAATCGAACCGCTGTATTGATTTCGGCTTCGATTTACATTGAGCGCAGTCACTCGAAGCCTCGGTACTGAGTTTTCCAGCCTCTCCAAGAAACGAGCCACGTTCGCTTGATCGCTAGTACGAAACGACATCTCCTGCCGAATAAACAGCCAATCATCTGTCACCAAGCGATCGGCTAGGCGCGTCGAACTTACTGTGATGCCTGAATCTCGTGCCTGCAATGAGAGCTCCCGTTGGATATTCGCCTCGACGATTGGAATCGTCTCGCCAGTGAAAGACTGGCGATTCAATTCGGCAATCTGCGACTCAACCTCGACGCGGCGTTCTCGCCAGCTTGCCGTGTTCTCTATTAGGCGTTGTTCCCGGGCAATATCGATCTCCACACTTTCGATATTGACTTGCCTTTGGGCATATACTGACGCGATCGCGGGCCAGCCACTAGTGACTGCGAATAGCAGGGCCACGGCAGCAGCTAGCATTAAAATATTTCTCTCGCGTTTAGATATTTGCATCAATATTATTTCTTCTGCGTTTCACTCTACTGCGTCTACTCATCGGGAAAGTAACGCACCATGTATCCCTCGAAATTAACCGTGCTTATTCTGAGGTCGATATAGTATCTTTGGTTGTTGGTTGCTCTTGAAAATACGACTTCTGTAAACATCGGATCCTGTTCCAGACGTTGCAATATAGCCTGCGGCTCGTTGCTACTTCCCTGGATTTTTATTAGACCCTCTGAAACTTCCATAGAGGTCAGCGTGTCCGGCCGCAATATATTCTGTAACGTAAACATCGCCTCACGCAGTCTCTGCTCGGGAAAGTCATTAATCAGTCCCCACTCGTTCTCGAAACTGACAACAGCGGCCTGGTCTTGCTGCGCATCGCTTGCCATCTCTCTCTGTATTTCCAACGTGCCCGCTAGGGATCTAAATTCCAGCGACTGTAAAGTGAAAGGAATAGCTGCGATTAAAAGCACAACAACCACGGCGGCGGCGGCGGCGATGTATTGTTTCCCTTGAGCCGTTCTTTGCGTCGCGTTTAGTGCACCATGTGGAAAGAAACAGTATTCCTGATTCGCCTGCACATTTAATCGAGAGAAGTAACCTGCAACGTTATTCAGTTCGATTACGTTTTCAGAAGAGTCTTGTGCCTGTATTTCCTGCCACTGCTGCTGGAACACTTCTTGTTGTAAGTCTTGTTTACGCACATGGAGCAGAGATTTAAGAATACTGTCTTCTATAACTACGCAGGTTTCCGTCTCAGCATCTACATCCAGAATTCTGGTTTTCGCGCCGCTGGTGTCACCCGCGTCATTAGCATTTTCATCATTGCCATTCATGAAGCGCGGTTTTACTGCCGCGAGGAAAATGTCCTTCGCAGCGAAGGCGTCAAACAGACCGGACAGTGTTGTCTCTAGCATCCACAGTGCGAGATGCTCATCGCCTTGTGTTGCAGAAAGTGGATTGATGGCGAGAGACAAAGTTTTCTCAAGGCTAGGCAGAATACTATCTGCCTGAATTTTTAGCGCGGAGACTAAGTTTTCTTTCGCAACTCCGGGCATTGTAGTTGTTGTTGCGACGAAAAAATTCGCTGGCAATAACAACAAAGCGGCACATTCTTTACGCTGTTCGGCGGAAAGGCCTGTTAGTAATTCTGCGCAGGCCGCTGCTATCGACAGGGCATCAGTGCCTTCAATCTCTACAACATCCCTAGTTTCCAAGTGGACGATCTTGTTATCGAAAAGCAGGAAGCTAGTTTCGATCTTCTTGACGAGGTCGCGCCCGGAAGCGCCTTGTATCAAGGTCCGCATCTGCTGCGGTAGATAGGCCGTCAATTGTTCTCGCAACTGCGAGTAGTCGAATGCAAGGCTGGGCATAGAATTTGTTCTTACTAAAAATTTTCGATCCTGAAGCCTCGTGGCCTCGAGCCGGAAAATTTAGCACCTCAATTCGGCGCTAAACTATTGAATAAATTGTTAAATCACTGATGTAAGACTGTTATATCGACAAAATAGTTTTAAGGCGTAAATTTGTTCTGCCCAAAGTCGGTAGCACAGGAAAATAACTTAGAGAGAGTTGTTTCAAGATGAGCCCCTAAAAGGCCTGACAGGCATAAAAAAGGCCGCTCTGAGTTAGCTCAGAGCGGCCTTGGTATTACTTAACGCGGCCTTATTCGCCAGAGCTTGAGAGCTGCTGACGCTCTTTTTCTACAAGAAAATCAACAACTTCAAGCATATCCGCCTGAGTTAGCACGCTCTGGCCAGTGGCCACGAGGTACTTGCCATTAACAATCATGTTTGGCGTGCTGCGAATCTCGTAAGCCTGCATGCGCTGCTTGGCTTGGTTTACCTTGGTGCGCACCGAGAATGAGTTGAAGGACTTAGCGAATTCGTCTTCATTAATCCCATATTTCGCAAAAAGGGCTCCGATCTGACCTTCATTCTGCAGTCGGTTGCCTTCTATATTGATCGCATTGAAAACGTGCTCATGCACGACATCCAGGGCATCCATCGCCTCTGCTGTGTAGTAAACCTGAGCATGGACTTCCATCAGGCCGTTCCACATAGCCGGAAAGCGCCCAAAATCAACGTCTGACGGCATTGTTGCTTCCCAGTTCGCTATTAGCGGCTCGAATCTAAAGCAGTGAGAGCAGCCGTACCAAAATACTTCCAGTACCTCGATCTTGCTTGAGTCATTGGTATTTACAGGCGCAGCAAGCTCAGTGTAATGAGTGCCTGCAACGAATCTTTCTATCTGAGCAAAACTGGAAAATGCCAGGGGCATTAGCAGTACAAAGGTTAAAACCTGTATTGATCGCTTCATTGTTTAACTCCGTCTCTTTAGCTGTCTTGTTAGCTATGTAATCTATCTATAAACTTTTACGAACTACAATTTACACTGTAAAAAACACTATCACAGCGTTTCGATCCCCGCTATCTCATTGACACCGATACATGACCGGTTCAGCGCAATAATCGATTCGCTAACCGTTTAGAGGCTCATTCAAGCCTATTTTAGGACTAATTGAGGCCAGATACGTAGCTGGCCAGTGCCTCTAACTCCTTATCGGTAAGGCGCTCAACTACAGTTCTCATCATCTCGCTACCGTCATTCTGACGGACTCCCGATCTGAAATCCTTCAATTGCTGCAGTGTATATTCAGCGTGTTGACCACTCAATGACGGGAATCCTGCCGGCGCATTACCCTTTCCTGTGGGTGAATGACAAGCTGAACACGCAGCAACGGCTATTTCGGAGTTCCCTGCGCGATAGAGCCTTTCAGCCAATTCTATCAACTCAGGATCCGCGCCTTGTATTGTAGGCTGCTGAGAGGAGTACCAAGCTGCGATGTCTTCCATATCTTGATCTGACAGGGACAACACCATGGACGCCATAATGGCTCCAGCTCTGGCTCCTGATTTAAAGTCCTGAAGCTGCTTAACCATATATCTGGCGCTCTGACCTGCGAGTTTCGGGTTCATCGCCAAAGGACTGTTTCCATCCACGCCGTGACACGAGCCGCAGAGGGCAGATTTTGCCTGGCCCGCGGCAGCGTCGCCCTGGGCGAGGAGTAAATTAGGCATTAGGCCTATAAATGCGGCTGCAAGTACTGCTATTACTGTATTCTTCATGGGTTTTCTCAGTCACTTTCAACAAATTCAGATAAACTAGCAATCCAGCCAGTGTCCTTTCGAGGTAATTCTCGCCCCAACTGCTCCGATGTGTTTCTAAGGCTACTCGCGGCCTAAGACATCTGCAGCGATTCGGGCAAAAGATCACTAAATCGCGGCGCGAATTATAACGTAAATTGCGCAGTGACTCTATTTATCCTCAAATTCGACGATAGAAACTAGACTGATGCATCTCTGATACACAGTGCTGGGATCAAAGATTTTCCAAAAGGTGTTAAAAAAATGAATTTTAATCAGGCTCAGTTCGTAATAAGCGCGGCAAACCTAGAGGCCTGTCCAGACAATTCTCTGGCCGAGGTTGCCTTTGCGGGTCGCTCGAACGCGGGTAAATCTAGCGCAATAAACACGATTACCGGCCACAATCGCCTCGCCCGTATCAGTAAAACGCCCGGGCGAACTCAGCTTATCAACTTCTTCGCGTTGGACGAAGGCAGACACTTGGTGGATCTACCCGGTTACGGTTTTGCCAAAGTACCGCTCAAGGTTAAAGACAAATGGCAGCGCGAGCTGGAACAATACCTACGCCAGCGCGAAGCACTGGTTGGCTTGATTCTGCTGAGCGATATTAGACATCCGCTTAAGGAGTTCGATCGCATGATGATCGATTGGGCCGTGCAATCCGATTTACCTTTACATATCTTGCTAACCAAATCGGATAAACTAAAAAGAGGTGCGGCGCAAAACACATTACTGGCCGTGCAGAAAGAAGTTGCTACTCTGGACAATGTAACGCTGCAGTTATTCTCTTCGCTAAAAAATGTTGGCGTTGATGAGGCAAGAACAAAACTTGGCGACTGGCTAGCTTCGCCAGATATGATTGAGGAAGCAGATGACACCGAGGCAGGGGACACTAACAACTTAACAACTTAAATCTGCGCCCGGAGATAGTTAACCACTTAATATTACTTTAAGTTGTTAGTGTCCCCTTCTAGTGCAGTCCTTCTAGTGCGCCTCGTCCCAATTGTCTCCAACACCCACATCGACAACCAGAGGCACATCTAGTGCCGCCGCCGATGTCATTCGAAACTTTACTCCCTCTGTGAGCAGGTCGAGATCTTTCTCGCTCACTTCGAATACCAATTCATCGTGCACCTGCAATAACATACGCGCATCAAGCTCACCCATTGCTAGCCAATGATCGATATCAATCATCGCTCTCTTGATAATATCGGCAGCTGTACCTTGCATAGGCGCATTGATCGCCGTGCGCTGCGCTGCCTTTCTTAACATGCCATTGCCGGCGTGAATGTCCGGTAGATAGAGGCGTCGACCGAATAGGGTTTCAACATATCCCTTCTCGTCGGCCAATGCCTGAGTCTCATCCATGTACTTCCTAACACCAGGATATTTTTCAAAATAACGATCGACATACTCCGCCGCTTCCCCGCGACTAATGCTTAACTGATTGGCAAGACCGAAAGCAGACATGCCATAAATTAAACCGAAGTTAATAGCCTTCGCGCTTCGTCTTTGGTCAATGCTAACTTCATCGAGAGCTACGCCGAAAACATCTGCTGCTGTCGCCTTGTGAACATCTTGTGCATTTGAGAACGCGCTGAGTAAACCCTCGTCTTGCGAAAGATGCGCCATGATTCTGAGCTCTACCTGAGAATAGTCCGCGGCCAACATTTTATTCCCTGGATCGCAGATAAATGCCTGCCGAACACGTCGTCCCTCTGCGGTGCGGATCGGAATGTTCTGTAAATTAGGGTCGGTAGACGACAGGCGGCCAGTGGCTGCGACTGCCTGCTGAAAAGAGGAATGAATTCGTCCAGTGCCCTTATTAATCTCTAGTGGTAGCTTATCCGTGTAGGTCGACTTTAGCTTGTTCAGTGAGCGATGCTCTAGAATGAGCTTCGGCATTTCGTAATCTTGCGCTAACTCCTGCAATACTGGCTCTGCCGTTGACGGTTGCCCGGTTTTCGTTTTCTTTAAAATTGGCAGTTCTAGTTTCTCATAGAATATTGTTTGCAGTTGTTTCGGCGAACTCAAATTGAACTCCTCTCCGGCTATCTCGAAGACTTGCAACTGCAGTTTTTCTAACTGTTTGCCGA
>JAPKAI010000054.1 GCA_028825335.1 Gammaproteobacteria bacterium
CGCTGATTCTGATTGCGTGAATTCCCTCTCGAACGATTGCGGTTGCCGCCTTGGGGTCTCTTCTTAGGTTCTTCCTTTTTCTTGTCGACGGACCCAAACAGCGATGCAAAAAGTTTCGAGAAGAAACCCTGTTTCTTCGGCGCTACCTGTGGAGGAGGAGGTGCCCGATCTGAAGATACGTTACTTACCGCTGGCTTCTGTGCCACTGGTGCATCAGTACCCTTGGACTTCGCATTCGGAGCAGGCTCTGCGATAGCGGTAACATCTACCTCATACACTTCGCCCTGCTGATTCACGGCAGTAATTTCGTAATGAGGCGTTTGCAACTCGGGCTTAGGAACTATCGAAACTTTAGTTCCGCTTTGCTCTTCAATCTCGGCAAGTCCCGCACGCTTCTCGTTTAACAGATAAGAAGAAAGCGCTAGTGGAACGGTAGCTCGCACTTCTTGGCATTTCTGCTTGTTCGCTTCTTCCTGCAAAATTCGCATAATTGAAAGGCATAGTGATTCGACGTCGCGAATCGACCCCTGGCCACTGCAGCGCGGACAAACGATTCCACTAGTTTCCCCTAGTGAAGGCCGTAGTCGCTGTCGTGACATTTCGAGAAGTCCGAAGCGGGAGATGCGGCCGACTTGCACTCGTGCGCGATCCGGCTCAAGCGCATCGCGCATTCTATTTTCGACTTCGCGCTGGTTACGGCTGGAGTTCATGTCGATGAAATCGATTACAACCAGGCCGCCCATGTCTCTTAGGCGCAGTTGGCGTGCGATCTCATCAGCTGCCTCGAGGTTTGTGTTCAGAGCAGTCTCTTCGATGTCGGCACCGCGAGTCGCTCGTGAGGAGTTGATGTCTATTGAAATCAGCGCCTCAGTTGGATCGATTACTACCGAACCACCTGCGGGAAGTTTAACTTCGCGCTCGAAGGCACTCTCTATCTGACCTTCGATCTGATAGCGATTGAAGAGAGGGAGCTTGTCTTCGTACAGCTTAATTCTGTTTTCATATTGTGGCATCACCTGCCTGATGAAGGTAATCGCCTCTTCGAAGGAATCTTTAGTATCAAAAAGTACCTCGCCGATATCCTTGCGCAGATAATCGCGGATCATGCGGATGATGACGTTGCTCTCCTGATAGATCAGGAAGGGAGCTGGCTTGGTCGTGCTGGCTTCTTGAATTGCCTGCCACAGTGCTAATAGATAGTCTAAGTCCCACTGTAATTCTTCCTGTGCCTTACCAACGCCTGCAGTGCGCACGATCATGCCCATGCCGTCTGGAATTTCTAGGCCGCGTAGGGCCTCGCGTAGTTCGGAGCGCTCATCTCCTTCGATACGACGAGAAATGCCGCCAGCCTTAGGGTTGTTGGGCATCAATACAAGATAACGCCCGGCTAAGCTGATGTAAGTAGTAAGGGCCGCGCCTTTATTGCCGCGTTCTTCCTTCTCAACCTGAACGATAACCTGCGTACCCTCCGGGATCAGCTCCTTGAGGTTCTTGCTCTTAACATCAGTGGCGTAGTATTGACGGGATATTTCCTTTAATGGCAGGAAGCCGTGCCGGTCAGCGCCGAAATCGACGAAGGCAGCTTCAAGGCTAGGCTCTACACGAGTCACTTTGCCTCTATAGATATTTGCCTTCTTCTGGATGCGGGTGCGGTTTTCGATGTCTAGGTCGTAAAGTTTCTGACCATCGACCAGAGCAACACGGAGTTCTTCTTCCTGCGTCGCGTTAATAAGCATTCTTTTCATAATAGGTTCACTTGTTGTTGAACCAGATAAGAAATTTAGGAGGGAATCATCGAGTTGGGCGCGCACGACTCAATAAGGAGTAGTGGGTTAAGGCAACGAAGAAGCGGAATCAGATCGATTAGGCTTCAGCTACAGCAAATTCTTAACGTTTTAACAATGATCGAGCACCCATAGACGTGCTATGACTTGTCTT
Source organism: Gammaproteobacteria bacterium (assembly GCA_028825335.1). Lineage (GTDB taxonomy): Bacteria > Pseudomonadota > Gammaproteobacteria > Pseudomonadales > Pseudohongiellaceae > UBA9145. The sequence goes on from JAPKAI010000054.1 coordinate 1,939, forward strand.
GTGCTCAATTGACCGCCTACATGAGGCTCTATGCTGCATAGTATCTATTGTTTTTGTTGAAAATATTACTTAGTTTTGTCTTTCGTTGCCCAACTGATTAGAGCTGGGTATCAGCGCAGCATCAGCTGCCTTGCTCGATTATTAATTCCTAAACTTATCCGGTTTGTCTCATCATGACTTTTAATCACGACTTTTAATAACTGTTAAATGGGCTAGCAGTCTCTCTAGCTATCCGCTGATTGCCCTGCATTGGTGCGAATCAGTCTTATGAAGCTGTAATTCTGCCTGTGTGGTCGCGGCTAAAAGGCACGGACCCTGTGTAGTTGTCGTCAGGAGAGCTTGATCCAATAGGTCTTAACAATTGGGTTTAACAAATTCTCTCAAATAACCGAAGACTTCCGATGCTCTGTATCCCGCGCAGTAGGGCGCTTGTGGATTACATACACTACCCTTGAATACAAAGTTAGAGGTAGCATCGCGATGCAATATAACAGCAATGTCTGTAGGACTCAATTAATGAGCTCCTGTTTCACGAAATTTACCCAAAAAACAAGAACCTGCATCGTTCTTCCAATTTAGATTTGTAACTGGCAGAAGCGTTTCTGATGCTGTTTAAACCCGTGGAGGCGGGATGTCGTGGGTTGAGCGCGCCACAACGGCGCCCTATGAGTGTGTCGCTGCTGCGCAGCTTGATAAAACGAAAGTCCTGTGTCTAAAATGTCTGCCTCATTGGATTTGCCAGTACAAAGACAAAATAATCAATAAGATACTGGCAAAGCATAGAACTTAAATAAGCCACTAGCGGCCGATATAGGACCAATCTTGGGCAACAAGTGAATAAAAACAGAACAAGAATTTAACAGGCGTAACTGTCGAATAACAAGACGGGTCGCCAAAGCTGCTAGGGGCAAGATCAATGACTATTTATTCCTACTTCCGGACTTCCGAGCTAGAAGCTTCACTTGAGCCGGACGAGCTGGACGCGATTTTAGAGCCAGAGATGCTGGCCATACAAACCTACTGCCTCCGCCAAAGCTGGTTTATGACTCAGACGCTAAAAGACTCAGATTGTAATTGGAATCATGAGTTCGGCTGCCGCGATTCGGGCAAGCGATTGATGAGTCTGCTGTCCCCTGGTGATGCAATCCTGTGCAGTAAACTCGAGCGCATTTGCAGCTCCAGTCACGAAGTAATAAAGCTAGTGCAGAAGCTGAAAGAGAAGGCTGTTCAATTGCACGTTGTCGAGCTCGGTGGTGATATCACGGATGTGGAGCTCAGCGTAAACTTTGAATCGGTTACCGAGATGTTTAGCGCGCTCGAAAAACGTAAGTCCGCGGAGCGCATCAAGGGCGTTAAGCAACGACAAAAAAAGCAGGGCCGTTATCTCGGCGGCAGTCGCCCATTTGGCTACATGATTCACGAGAATGGTCGCCTCATCGAAAATCCTATGGAGCAGAGAGTGCTGCGTAGAATTATGGAGCTGAAGAAGCAGGGTAAGTCGCTACGCGCGATCTCCAGTGAGGTATCGACGCCAGTAATGTCGATCAGTTTCAAGACTGTGCAGAGGCTCTTGCATCGACTAGCACAGCAGCATTAATTATTGAGCGCGTGCCGTGGCGGTTTTGCTAGCGACGCCGTTTTACGCAGTTTCGATCTTAATTAGAAGCTTCGATCTAGATTAAAAGTACCGAGCTAGATTCAAGCAAGGTTTGCTCATGCAAAAGCCGTTCTCTGTATTAGTGGGTTTGCGCTATACCTTGGCTCGTAAGCAAAACTTTTTCCTCTCTTTTGTTTCCTTGATTTCTATGCTCGGCGTAAGCCTCGGTGTAATGATTCTAATCGTCGCATTGTCAGTGATGAATGGCTCTATCGATACGCTGCGTGCCGATGCGCTGAAGTCGGTTCCTCATGTCACTGTCTCTGGTGATAGAGTGACGACAAACTGGAATGAACTCGCCAACATTGCACTCAACTCCCCCAATGTAATTTCAGCGGCACCCTATCTCGAGGGTGAAGCAAATATCCTGTATCAAGGAAATAATCGCTTCGTCAGTCTACGTGGTGTAGAGGGAGTGCTTGAAGCGGGGGTGGTCGACAATCCTAGCTCCGGCTATAAGGACATGCTCATAGTACTTTCGGAAACAGAAAACGGCATCATACTGGGAGCGCAGCTCGCGAGTAACTTAGGTATATTTAGTGGCGCGGATCTTTCAGTTACTACCTTGGGCAGCTTACTTGCTCGGAATCTTGCCGACACGCAAGGATTTACCGTTGTCGGCTACGCCGATTTTGGCGCCTACGGAAATAGCGATACTGGGTTGGTTAATCTTGCTCAGGCCCAGCAGCTATTTGCGCAAAATTCGGCGTCACAACTACAGCTTAGATTGCGCGTCGATGATGTGTTTAATGCCAAGGCGATCGCAGAAGACTTGTTCGCCGATTATTCGGATTTGAGCGTACAGTCGTGGGATGAAGCGCAGGCGAGCCTGTTTAATGCGCTGCGTATGGAGAAGGTGCTCACGAGTTTCATGCTGTTGATGATAGTTATGGTAGGTGCCGTAAATATCGTCTCTACTTTAGTTATGGTCGTCGCCGACAAGGGAGCGGATGTAGCAATCCTGCGCACCATGGGTGCAAGTCGGAGCACTATTATGAAGATTTTCGTCGTGCAGGGCTTGGTGGCGGGATTCTTGGGGACATTGTTCGGTGCAATACTCGGCACGCTATTGGCCGCTAATATTACCGATATTAGTCTAATTCTCGAGAGGGTTATAAATTCCTTGGCGCGTGATTCGAATCGTTATTTTATTTCCCATTTACAGACTCAGATCGAATGGGGGGAGGTGGCGCTGGTCTGTATCGCGGCGCTCACAATTAGTTTTCTCGCGACGCTGTATCCAGCATACCGCGCTAGTAAAATTCAGGCGGCAGAAGTGCTGCGCTATGAGTAGTAGGCAGACATGACAGAGAATTCGACAGTAGTGACCTGCGAGCAGCTTGAGAAAACCTATTCTCAAGGACCGCAGCTCGTGAAGGTGCTGCAGGGAGTGAGTCTGCAGGTCTGTCGCGGCGAGCGAATAGCGATCGTAGGCAGTTCTGGCTCCGGCAAGACCACCTTGCTCAATCTGCTAGGCGGCCTCGATCTGCCTACTAGCGGCAAGGTCACTATAGCGGGCAAGGACCTGGCTCAGGTCGATGAGACCGAGCGCGGACTTTTACGCAACAAGCACCTTGGCTTCGTGTATCAATTTCACCATTTGCTAGGCGAGTTTTCGGCGCTAGAGAATGTGTGCATGCCACTATTAATAGGCAAGCTGTCAATGACTGAGGCTGCCGAGCGGGCTCGAGTCATGTTAGACAAGGTGGGCCTAGATTCTCGAATCGAGCACAAACCTTCCGAACTCTCCGGTGGAGAACGACAACGAGTGGCGATTGCGCGCGCCTTGGTAACTGAGCCGAGCTGTGTCTTGCTCGATGAACCTACCGGCAACCTAGATCGGAATACTGCGGACGAGATTCATATGCTTATGAACGACTTGAATGAAAAGCTAGAGATAAGTTTCATCGTGGTCACCCACGATGAGCTGTTAGCATCCTCCATGGAGCGTAAGCTCCTGCTCGCCGACGGACTGCTGCGTGAGCAATAAGCCGCTAGCCTTGTCACGTTTCGTGGCGTTTCGCTACGTGAGCGCCGGTAAGAGAAGTCATCTAGTCTCCTTTATGTCTGCCATTTCTATCTTCGGCCTGGCCTTAGGTCTGGCTATCCTCGTAATTGTGCTGTCGGTTATGAATGGCTTCGACAAGGAGATGCGTCAGAGTGTGCTTGGCATAGTGCCGCATATCACTCTTGGTTCAGAAGAAAATCTGAATGAGGCGCAGTGGCAGGAAATTCGCGCCACTGTCGCAAAGAACCCAGCCGTGGTATCCATCTCGCCGGTAGTTCAGGCAATTGGCGTCGCGGCGGCAAAAGGAAGTCACAAGGGCGTAGTAATTAATGGCATCGATGCGGCAATCGAGGCTGAGTCTTCAGCCATCAATAGTTTCATGAGCGCGGGTGACTTAGGTGCACTGATCGATAATCGCTGGGGTATTGTGCTTGGTCAGACACTCGCAAATAGATTGGGTGTAGAGCTTGGGGGTAATGTCGACCTTTTCTCGACGTCGGTCTCTATAAATCCGATTACCCCGTTAGCTACATTTAAGGGCTTTAATGTAGTGGGGATCTACCGCGTGGGCGCGCAAGAGCTAGATAGCAATCTGGTGATGATCAACCTTTCCGCGGCGCGTGCTCTGTTTAAACTTCGTACTCCCTACAACGCTGTGCATATCCGAACTGTAGATGTGTTGCAGGCCGAAATGGTTCGCCAGGAACTTATGACTGATTTGCCTGAGGCATTGCGCAGCGAGAGCTGGGTGGCCACTCTGGGTGCGATCTATGAGAATATTCAGTTCTCGCGTGGAATCATTAGTTTCATGCTATGGCTGTTAATCGGTGTGGCGGCATTTAACTTGGTTGTTAGCCTCATCATGATTGTGCGCGACAAGCGTGGTGACATCGCGATATTGAGAACACTAGGCGCGAGTCCGAAGACTATTAGCAAAATTTTTATGTGGCAGGGCTGTTTTATCGGTCTCACCGGCATAGCGTTTGGGGTGGTGTTGGGCGTGCTGGGTTCGTTAACTATTAGTCAGTTCGCTGCATTTATAGAGGCTACATTCTCGATCCAGATACTGAATGCCGAAGTTTACCCAATCGATTTTCTGCCCTCGGAATTAAACCTACTCGATGTAGCCTATGTCGCGTCGGGCGTGCTCGTGCTTTCACTGCTGGCGACTATTTATCCGGCATCCAGAGCGGCAGCGATCCAGCCGGCCGATGCTCTGCGCCACGAATAGTTTTCCCGCAGCCCCGATTTCAACATCGGTTCCGCAGTCGTTGTGCCTGCGCTTCGTTCGCTAGGGCTGCGCGCGCTGGATGTTGTCGTGGTCAGTCATGGCGATAATGACCATGCTGGTGGGCTACTCGGTGCTGAAGCTAATATCAGAATAAGAAAGCTGATAAATAATCGGAAGAATTTAAGGTCGAAGTTGCCCGCTCAGCTGTACAGCGATAGCTATGATTGGAATTGGAATGGCGTCGAATTTCGCTTCCTACAAAGGGGCCTAGACTATTCCTCGAAGAACAATCACTCCTGTGTGTTGCAGATTCGCTCGAAGGTGGCAGCGTCTTAATGTTCGGAGATATCGAGAGAGAGGCGGAAGCACAACTCGCGAGAAGCTATGTCAGGCAACTCTGGAGTGATGTGTTACTTGCTCCTCATCATGGAAGTAAAAGCTCGTCGAGCTAAGCCTTTCACAAGCGGGTCGAGCTAGAGTTTGCAGTGTTCTCTGCAAGCTACCGCAATAGCTTTGGTTATCCTCATGATCGGATGGTTGTGCGCTGCGGCGAATTCGCCAGTAAGATGCTTAATACAGTGGAGGGTGGGATGATTAACTTCGAATTTAACGAAAAATTTAGCGATCAAGGAATGCAGGAAGAAAAAATTTTTCTAACTAGCGAGTACAGGAAACTAAATTCTCGATATTGGCATTAATCAGACTAGCGATTGATGCCGAGAATTCTACTACCCAGTATTGACCGTCTCTGTAGGCCGTGTACTTGAGGATATGGTAGAGTTATCAATCGATTTTTTGGAGGAAACACGTGGTAGAAATAATTCGGGCTGGCGGCTGGCTGATGTTGCCCATTATTCTTTGTTCCATTATAGCGATAGCCATCGTTATTGAGCGATTCTGGAGTCTGAGCCCTGCCCACATCACGCCTAAATATGTTCTCGCACAGGTATGGACTTGGTTAAAAAATAATCAATTGGATTCAAGTAAGCTACGCGAGCTGCGGCTGTCATCTCCGCTTGGTCAGATTCTGGCAGCAGGTCTGCTTAGCTCCAAGTACGGCAGAGCAGCGATGATCGGGAGTATCGAGCAGGCTGCCGCCCAAGTTATCCACGACATGGAGCGTTACCTGAACACCTTAGGCACGATAGCAGCGATCACTCCGCTGTTGGGCCTATTGGGCACGGTTGTCGGCATGATTCGCGTGTTCAGCGAAATCATGTTGCAGGGCACCGGGAATGCAAATGCACTCGCTGGCGGCATCTCCGAAGCATTGATATCGACTGCAGCTGGACTCACCGTCGGGATACCTACGTATATCGCACATCGTCACTTCACACGGAAAGTCGAATCCCTAGTGCTGACGCTAGAGCAGGAATCGATCAAGCTAGTGGATGCACTGCACAGCGATCGTAAAGTCGAAGTGAAATAGGGCAGCCAGAAGAACTATAGAGAGAACACAGCAACTTGAAATTCAAACGAGCCAGCCGCGAAGAACTCGCCATCAATATGACACCGCTCATAGATGTGGTGTTTTTGCTGCTTATCTTCTTTATGGTAACCACGACATTTAGCCGCGAGACCCGACTGTTAGTGAGCCTGCCAGAGGCGCGCGCTGAGGCTGCAGAGAGTAATCCTACGCAAATTGAGATCATAGTCGCCAGAGACGGCAGTTTCTCGATCAATGGCAGAGGGCTAGTCAATTCCAGAATTGAGACACTAGTGCAAGGTTTGGAGATAGAGTCGGGCGGCGATCACAGCTTGCAAATCCTGCTGATCGCCGATGCCGAGGCTACCCATCAATCGGTTGTGACTGCGATGGATGGCATTGGTCAATCTGGATTTACACGACTTAACATCGCCACGCAGCGCCCTCAGGAATCTGAGCAACTTGAATAACCAGGGTCTACCCCAACTGACTAGCTATGAGCGATAAGGATCGAAAAATAGGTAAGCAAGAGAGTTGGCGTCTGTACAGGCGGCTATTCAGCTATGTGCTTCCGCATCGCATGCTATTTCTCACAGCGATGCTCGGCTATATCATCTTCGCGCTTACCGCGCCCGCCGCGACCTGGTGGCTGGGTTGGACCGTCGATGCGATTGCTGCTGAGGACTATGCGGCGCTGCGGGTATTGAGCCCGCTGGCTTTTATCGGCTTGGCAGCTGTGCGCGGACTTGGTGGCTTCATGGGTAGCTACTATCTTGCGGGCATATCGAATCATTTAGTCCACAAGCTGCGCTGCGAACTGATCGACCGGCTAATGCGCTTGCCTGCAAGTTACTTCGATAATAATTCCTCGGGACGACTTGTCTCTAAATTAACTTTTGACGTTACGCAAATTACCGGTGCCGCCAGCAATGCCGTCGCCGTGGCAGTGCGCGAAGGCTTCACTGTGATCGGGCTGCTTGCCTATCTGATGTACATGGATTGGAAGCTCAGCCTTACCTTTCTGATTATCGCGCCGGTCGTCGGCAAGGTCGTCTCGGTAGCGTCTAAGAAGTTCCGCCGTTATAGCACGCAGATACAAGATTCCATGGGCGATGTGACGCAGATTACCACTGAGTCAATCAAGGGCCATCGCGTGATTAGGATATTCAATGCAGAAGATCATGTGAGTAACAGGCTGTCTGCGGCGAGTGAGAAGAATCGCGTGCAGAATATGAAGATGGTGCTTACACGCAGCGCGAGCACGCCGCTGATTCAGCTGATAGTAAGTACAGCGATAGCGACCTTGGTCTGGTTCGCAATGTCACCCGAATTCTTCGCCAACAATACGCCAGGCGACTTCGTGGCGTTTCTAAGCGCAGCCGGCTTGCTCGCAAAACCTATCCGTCAGCTCACTCAGATCAACGCCGTGATACAGCGCGGTCTCTCAGCCGCTGCGAGCATCTTCGAATTGCTAGACGAGGAGATGGAAAAAGACTCAGGCACCCAAGTGTTGGATAGGGCAGAGGGACGTGTCGAGTTCACAAATGTGAGTTTCGGCTATAAAGTGGGAGCGCAGACACTGGCCGATATTAATTTCGTTGCACGGCCTGGGCAGACGATCGCGCTGGTCGGAAAGTCTGGCAGTGGCAAGTCCAGTCTGGTGAGCCTCATTACTCGATTCTATGACTTTCAGCAGGGCGAGATAACGCTAGATGGCGTGCCATTGAAGGATTTGAAGCTGCAGAGTTTGCGCGAAAATATTTCTCTCGTCTCTCAGCAGGTCGTGCTGTTCAATGGGACGGTAGAAGAGAATATCGCCTATGGGGAGGATGTTATCGATCGTGAGAAGACAGCTAAGGCAGCCAACGATGCGCACGCGATGGAGTTCATCGAACAGTTAGAGCAGGGTATGGATACGCCGGTTGGCGACGACGCCGTGTTGTTGTCCGGGGGTCAGCGCCAGCGCATTGCGATTGCTCGGGCTCTGTTAAAGGACGCACCTATTTTGATCTTCGATGAGGCAACGTCGGCGCTGGATTCCGAATCGGAGATGCGCATTCAGGAAGCGCTGGATACCCTACGCAAGGGCAGGACTACATTCGTTATTGCCCATAGGTTGTCGACAATCGAGAACGCCGACTTGATATTAGTCATGGAGCAGGGAAAAATTATAGAGTCTGGCACCCATAAGGCATTGCTTGCTAAGAAGGCGAATTACTCAAGGCTTCACGCGAAACAGTTCTCGGAGAATCCCTCGGCAGCAGCTGAATGAGTTTTCTAGAAAGGGCATGGCATAAAAGAGCAGGGTGGCTGATTTTGTTATGGCCAGTATCTGTATTGTTTCAAGCGCTGACGAAAATTCGCAGGGCAGTTCAGCAATCGAAGCAACGCCCAGCCGATCTAACGACTCCTCTCATTGTCATCGGGAATATCTCGCTCGGTGGTACCGGCAAGACACCTTTGTTGATCACACTCTCTCAAGAATTGCAGAAGCAGGGCTTCAAGCCCGGCATCATCAGTCGTGGGTACAGTGGGCGCGCGCCAAGCTACCCTCTTGCGGTCAATAGTGACAGCGATGTTAGCCAGTCCGGCGACGAGGCCTTTCTTATTGCACAAAAGACTGGCTGTCCCGTGTATGTTGATCCGGATCGCAGCGCGGCGTTGCATGCTCTGCTGCTTCATGAAGACGTGGATGTGGTATTGAGTGATGACGGCTTGCAGCACTACAAGCTGTATCGAGATCTGGAGATCGTGGTCGTAGATGGTCACCGGCTTTTCTCTAATGGTTTCTGCATGCCTGCTGGCCCGCTTAGGGAATCGATGCTTCGCCTAAATGAGGTTCACCACATCGTCGTAAACGGTGAGCCTGCAAGAGAAATTCCACAACTGGCGAGAGCGAGCAAGATGCAATTGGAGCCGCGTACCCTCGTCAATCTGGTCAGCGGCGAGAAGCGGCCTTTCGCTGGCGCGCCATTTAATATGGGCAATAAATTGCAGGCAGTTTCCGCGCTTGGCAATCCGCAGCGCTTTTACACGCTATTGGAGCGCTTGCCCTATGAGCTAGAGACCTTCAGTTTTCCCGACCATCACAGCTTTACCGCTGCCGATTTCAAGCAACAGGGCATTGATGATCATCAACCTGTCGTAATGACAGAGAAGGATGCGGTAAAATGTCGTCAGTTCGCCAAAAATAATTTTTGGTATCTATCGGTAGAAGTGAAACTTGAGAGTCAATTTGTCGAGCGTCTCATCGAAGACATTCGACAAGTCTGAATTCTTTAGAAACAATCCCTTAGACTAAAAACTGTAGCCGGTTTGTTACCTTCGTCTTTACGAAGAACTAGGAGTCTTTCTATGCTCGACCAAAAACTTTTAGCTATTCTTGCATGTCCTTTGTGCAAGGGTGAATTGCACTACGATCAGTTGGCGAAGGAATTAATCTGCCTACCTGATGCCTTAGCATATCCGGTTCGAGACGATGTGCCGGTGATGCTCAGCAATGAAGCTAGAGAGCTCACTCTGGACGAATGCGAGAAGCACCGATGAGCTTCAGCGTCGTCATCCCTGCCCGTTACGCTGCGAAACGCCTTCCTGGAAAACCGCTTCTAGATATCTGTGGTAAATCGATGCTGCAGCACACCTACGAGCGTTCAATAGAGAGTAAGGCCGATAGAGTCATCATCGCTACCGACGACGCGCGGATTCAAGAGGCGGCGCAGGGATTCGGTGCATTGGTCTGCATGACATCAAGCTCTCATGTATCCGGAACCGATCGAATTCAAGAAGTGAGCGGTCAGTTGCAGATGGTTGAATCCGATGTGGTGGTCAATGTTCAGGCGGATGAACCTCTGATCCCTCCTAGTGTAATAAATCAGGTAGCGGACAATCTTCAACAACATTCTGAAGTTGGTATAGCCACGCTCTGCGAGGGCATTACTGACAAGGAAGAGATCTGCGATTCGAATGGTGTGAAGGTGGTATTCGATAGTCGGGGGCATGCGCTGTATTTTAGCCGGGCTACCATTCCTTGGCAGGGAAACGCCTCGGTGAAGAACTGCTACCGGCACATTGGCATCTACGCTTACCGGGTCGCGGTGCTTAATCAATTTGTAGAATGGCCAGTGTGTGAGTTAGAGGTGACCGAGAAGCTAGAGCAGCTGCGGGCGCTGTACAACGGCATCGGCATTCATGTGGCTGTGTCGAGCGAGAGCATTCCTCCAGGTGTCGACACCGAGAGAGATTTAGAGCTGGTGCGTGCGCATGTCAGCGCCGGCAAGGCTTAGGGCTCGCGAACTTGTCGACGAACGCTAACCCTGATGTGGCAAATCAAGGTCCCAAGATTAAGGTCTTGATGGTTTGTCTTGGTAACATCTGCCGCTCACCTACGGCACATGGCGTTTTAGAAAAACTATTACAAAATAAAGGCTTAAGCGATTCTATTGAAGTCGACTCTGCTGGCACCAGCACCTATCACATCGGCGATCATCCAGATCCAAGGTCGATCGCGGCAGCGCAGCGCCGTGGCTATAGCTTGGAAGCACAGGTTGCTAGGCAGGTTAGATCAAGTGACTTTCAGGAATTCGACTATGTGTTGGCCATGGACATAGACAATCTACAGCACCTAGAAAGCGCCGCACCCAGCGGCTGCAAGGCAAATGTGCAGTTGCTGCTATCCTTTTCGAGTGATGCGACAGAGTCAGTGCCGGACCCTTACTTTGGCGATGCAGGGCAGGGCTTCGAGAAGGTGTTAGATCTCGTCGAAGACTCATGTCAATGTTTGCTTGTGCAGCTGCAGCGAGAGCTATCTAATACCAAGACGGAGCAATAGCTGTGATATTTGAGATTCAGGAACAGGTTGACCTCACTCCTTACAACAGTTTCGGCGTGAGTCAGATGGCAGCATACTTCGCTGACATACAGGATCCCGCCGATCTGCGGCAGGCGCGTGAATTTGCTGCATCGAAACGTTTGTCGGTGCTGGTTCTCGGTCAGGGCAGTAATACACTATTTATAAATGATTACCCGGGCTTGGTTCTGTACATGAACAATCAGGGCAAACAGATGCTGCCGGGCGCAGGCATGTTACGAATCTGTGCCGGGGAGAGCTGGCATGAACTTGTTTTGTTTTGCTTACAGAACTCTCTGTATGGCATTGAAAATTTAGCACTTATCCCCGGCACAGTCGGTGCCGCTCCGGTCCAAAATATCGGAGCCTATGGTGTTGAGCTGGATCAGTTCTTCGTGGAATTAGAAGCCTTCGATTTAAAGACTGGCGAGATTCGGTACATGAATAAGGCGGACTGTCAGTTCGCTTACCGCGATAGCATTTTTAAGCAGAACCCAGGGCAAAAGCTGGTCGTTCTCTCGGTGACGTTGCAGCTCGCCTTAGAGCCCGCGCTAGAGCTAGGCTACGCTGGCCTGACGGACGAAATTGCAGAGCAGGAAGCGACACCGCAGAGCGTCTTCGATGCAGTCTGTGCTATCCGCAGCAGAAAGCTGCCTGACCCAAAGCAGATTGGTAATGCGGGGAGCTTCTTCAAGAACCCTGTTGTTTCTAGGTCGAAGTTACTGAGTCTGCGTAAATCCTATCCGGAGCTTCCCGCTTGGGATACTGCAGATGCCGACCTAGTGAAGGTGTCGGCTGCCTGGTTGCTGGATCAAAAGGGTTGGAAAGGCAGGCGGCGCGGGGGCGCGGCAGTGCATGAAGATCATGCGCTGGTGTTAGTGAACCGTGACAATGCGTCGGGCGAGGATGTCGTCCTGCTTGCTCAAGAGATGAGCAGCTCGGTTCTGCAGAGCTTCGGCATAGCTTTGCAAACTGAAGTCCGGATCATCTAGTCTCTTTCCTCCTACCCAGAGACTTCTAAAAAACTTTAATTCATTCAGCTTGTTGACATTTCTATACCTCAGAAATGTCAACAAGGTCTCGTTTTCGATTCTCCAGTTTGTGCCGCGCATCGCTTTGCTTAGTCTTTCCTAGGGCAATCAAATACATTAACGCCAATGCTAAGCCTGCAGTTGAGACTGCGGGCAGCATCGGCTAACCTGCCCATAACCCCAGTCAATCGACTCCAATGCCGCTAATCGCGCAGTTGAAGCAGGATAATGTCCGCAGAAGTCAGTAAGCCATTCGATCATAAACACTTCCTCGCTCACCTCAGTAGTCGTCCTGGCGTCTATCGCATGCTGAATGAGGCTGGTGAGGTGATCTATGTGGGTAAGGCGCGCAACCTGAAGAACAGGGTAGGCAGCTACTTCAGAGCCTCTGGGCTGAACAGCAAGACGCTGGCCATGGTCAGCAAGATTCAAAATATCGAGATTACCGTCACCAACAGCGAGACCGAGGCGCTGCTGCTCGAGCAGACGCTGATTAAGAGCCACCGGCCGACCTACAACATTCAGATGCGTGACGATAAGTCCTACCCCTACATCCTGCTGACCAGTAAGGATGACTATCCAAGGCTAGGCTTCTATCGAGGCAGTCGCAAGCGAGCAGGGCGCTTCTTCGGTCCCTATCCTAGTGCTAATGCTACACGGGAAACTCTTCAAGTATTACAGAAGGTATTCAAGGTAAGGCAATGTCAGGACAGCTATTTTAATAATAGATCACGACCTTGTTTACAGTACCAGATAGACCGCTGCACGGCTCCTTGCGTGAAGGCTATTAGCACCGAGGACTATGCTAAGGACGTGCACTACTCGACCCTGTTCCTACAGGGCAAGAGTAACGACCTAGTCAAGGAGCTAACCTCGAATATGGAGACGGCAGCGGCAAAGGAGGACTTCGAACGGGCGGCTGTCGTACGAGACCAGATACTGGGGCTCAGGCGCATGCAGGAGGATCAGATCGTCGCCAACCAGGGTGATGATGCAGATATCGTGGCTGCCGAGGTCTTGCAGTCTTATGTTTGTGTGCATGTCATCTATGTTCGAGCAGGCCGCATTATCGGCAGTAAGAACTTCTATCCGCGATTCAGGCTAGCGGAAGACGAGGGTGAGCTGATCTCAGCTTTCCTATCCCAGTCCTACCTAGGCGATGACAAGGCGGCGAGTATACCGGCAGAGCTCATCGTTCCCACGGTGCTTGAGGACGCAGCGGGGCTGCAGGACGCTTTGGCCTACGTGGCGGGGCGTAAGGTTAAGGTTTCGATGCGAGTGCGCGGCCATCGCGCAAAATGGCTGCAGCTGGCGGTGACGAATGCCCGAGAATCGCTGCAGGCTTACGTAAGTAATAAACAAAATATTTACAAACGTTTTCAACAGTTACAAGACTCTCTTAAACTGGGATCTATGCCAAGCCGCATAGAATGCTTCGATATCAGCCATACCTCGGGCGAGGGTACCGTCGGTTCCTGCGTCGTATTTGACGAGAACGGGGCGGTTAAGAGTGACTACCGACGCTTCAATATCAAGGGAATAACTGGTGGAGATGACTACGCCGCCATGGAGCAGGTGCTAGATCGCCGTTTCGCGCGCCTTGCCAAGGGCGAAGGCAAGATCCCAGACATCCTGCTTATAGACGGCGGCAAGGGCCAGCTCACCCAAGCAAAGAAGATCATGGAGAAGTTTCATCTGCCGGAGATTCAGCTGATAGGCATCGCAAAGGGCGTCAGCCGGCGCGCAGGACAGGAGACGCTGTTCCTGCTCAAGGATGAACGCTTCAAGGAGATTGTCATACCAACTGAGTCTGGCGCACTGCATCTGCTGCAGCAGGTAAGAGACGAGGCCCACCGCTTCGCCATTACCGGCCACAGGGCAAGGCGCGCTAAGGCTCGCAAACAGTCGACACTAGAGGAAATATCAGGCTTAGGGCCGAAACGCAGGCGCGAGCTACTGCGTTACTTCGGTGGGCATCAGGAGATCAATAAGGCGAGCGAGTCAGAAATTGCAAAAGTTACTGGGATAAGCAAGAAATTGGCCGAAAACATATATGAACACTTACACAACAGCTGATCCCGCTAACGTCAATGCTATCGAGGATTTTTCATCGTTATCTCTTATTTAGTTCTCTTTTATAGTAGAAACCTTCTAATTAAAAAATAAAATATTTGAAACTTTAAGCACAATGGCGAAGGAATAATAAGAAATTGATATGAATTGGGCAAATATTGCGACGATTAGTCGAGTCGTTCTCATTCCGGTGGTTATCTATTGCTATCATCTGGACACACAATCGAGCTACCTACTCGCGGCTATCCTATTCTCGATCGCGAGCCTGACCGATTGGCTGGACGGTTTTCTTGCGCGCAAGCTGAATCAGGCCTCTGAATTCGGCGCGTTCGCGGATCCTATCGCAGATAAGCTGTTAGTGGCGATCATCCTAATCATGCTGGTTTCGATCTATCCGTCATTGCTACTACCCGCAGGCATCATAATCGCCCGCGAGATCCTCGTATCTGCGCTACGCGAATGGATGGCGGCGAAAGGGCTAAGAGACAAGGTAGCGGTCAAATTTTCGGGTAAGCTCAAGACCACGGTACAGATGTTCGCCATCATTACACTCCTGCTGGCTAATCCAAGCGCACCCGATTGGTTGCTAATGCTGGGCTACGGCCTGATTTATCTCGCCGCCGTGCTGAGTATTAGCTCGGGAATGCATTATTTTCGAGCAGGCTGGAGCGAACTACAGCCAAAGTCGTAAGAAATGCCAGAAAGCCTCCAGTTCAGCTTGACTTGGAGCACTTAGGCATTAGAATAAGCGCCTCTTTCGGGTAGCGGTCCCAGCAAGCGTATTTCCTAGCTTTGCAGGTCATACTCAAGAGTGATTAACACCTCAAAATGCGGGAATAGCTCAGCTGGTAGAGCACGACCTTGCCAAGGTCGGGGTCGCGAGTTCGAATCTCGTTTCCCGCTCCATTATTTTATTAATAAAATCAATGGGTTAAGTTTCAGATAGGGTCGAAAAGGGGGTTTTGTCCCACTTTTGTTCCACTTTCGGTTTACAAGTTCGCAAAATCCGACTCCATTAAGCTGTCATCGCCGCCATCATATTCCGGTAAATAATCCGCGTAAGTCTTTAAGAAAGTTTCCTTATCATGCCCCAATTGCTTTGCAGCTTTTGCTGGATTTACTCCCTTTGATAGCAGTTCAGTTGCCCTGGTATGCCTGGTGGTTTTCATTGGGCGATAATTAACACCAGATTTCTCATGTGCTTCTATCCAGGCTAATCGGAACCGTTTTGGTTTCTTGTAGTAGTCACCATTAGGCTGCGGGAATACAAATCCTTTACCCCAACGTGTCTGAGCTTTATTGATTGCATCAAGCGCAGAACCATTTAAAAGAACTTCTCGCCCCATAAAGTCAGTTTTGACTCTCTCCTCAATCCGATAATTTGAAATACAACGTTGGACGGTTGCGGTATCCCCATCGATGTCGGACCATTTTAATGCCAGTATTTCTTGATGACGCATCCCGGTGGCAAAGGCAAATTGGAAATAGTATTTACTGTCACCGCGCAATCTGTCGAGAATCTTGATGATTTCAAGAGGTTTATAAGGTTTAAACCTTGATTGCTTGCGTGACCCTACCGATGAGGTATCCAAGACACCCTTGCAGGGATTTGGCTGGATTTCAAAGTAATTGAATAGCTTGCTGAGTGGACCAAGCAAATTCTTTCGATATTTTGGTGACCAATCCCTCGCAAACACAGCCTTTTTACCAACCCACTTCTTTTCATAGAAAAGTCTTTTAATTTTACCTTAGTGATTTCATTAATCCGACGGTCTAGAAGGTAAAAATTCTGTAGATAGTTTTTTAGGTTTTTACCATTCAATACATGCCCAAAGCCCTGATTTTTGGTATAGTGCGCGGGCTTTTGATGAGCATGAAATGAAAAAGGCTGGATGGCAGAGTGGTCATGCAGCGGACTGCAACTCCGTTAACGCCGGTTCGATTCCGACTCCAGCCTCCATTTCAACAAAAATCCTAGTAAGACCATCTCTTCAAATGCCCGGATGGCGAAATTGGTAGACGCAAGGGACTTAAAATCCCTCGCTTGAAAGAGCGTGCCGGTTCGATTCCGGCTCCGGGCACCATATAAATCAATAAGTTA
>JAPKAI010000055.1 GCA_028825335.1 Gammaproteobacteria bacterium
CTCCTTTTTCAATAAAAACTTGCTTGAATGAAAGTCGAAGTAAAAAAGTTAAGGGATACTAACAAGAGTGCAATTACCAACTCTTTAGAGTGATGAGTGCGCTTGGATCGATGCTAAATCAATCCGAAGCTTATTTTTGTTGTTGGGTTTGTAATATTGTCGAATTAGTGTCATCGACTAAATAAAGCTCATTACTTCTTCGACGGCACGATGCGCTTCTAGGATTGCAGCATCTGTATGTGGGCTTGCAGCAGCATCCGCATTGGCAATAGTTATTTGCCCATAGGGCTGCCTGCCGACTACACAGGGCCGCTCGTCGGAAGAGGTAAATACCCAGTCCCATGGTTCATCTAGCGTGTTGTAGGTATAAGAATATCCGTGGGGCCAACGATTCACTGCAATGCCAAAAATATCTCGCCCCGGATCGAAGCCACCACCACCCAATACTCGGCCAAGCTGGTCACGAATACTGCGTTCATAAAATTCGAAGCTCGTGTTGAGCAGTTCCCGTCTACCCTCTATCAACTGCTCTTTTTTAGGTAATCCTGGGGCTGCAGGGTAACGAGCTAGACTTAATATTATCGGCTCATTGGGGGATTCAGCATGGTGCAAATCTCCCAAACTTACGGCTTCATCTAACAACACTCTGTAGTGATGCATTGAAGGCGTGTAGATTCGATTAATACCCAAGTTCTCAAAAGCCTTCCAGTTTTTAATGCCAACACTCGTGTAAACCACTGGACCTTTCGTGCCATAGGCCAAGGCTTCTTTTTGCTGGGCAGGCAATTCTGGAACCAAGTAAGGAATAACGGTATTCCAACAGGCCATTACACAGGCTTTGCCGCGAACTTTATGCGTGAGCCCGTTATGCACATAGTTCACTTCAACAGACCGGCCTGCTCCGCTGCCTTGATGACGCACGTGCACCACAGTGCTGTTAAGTCTGATGCGAGTGGATTGATTGCTCTTATCAAGCAAGCTGTAATCCACTCGTGCAGTACTCACATCTTCCTGTGTGTGTCCTGGTACGGCATCGGGAATTAGTTTCCGCACCAACAGCCGAGTTACTGTAGCGTTGCCATCTGGGAAATGAACTGAGATTTCACCGGGTAGTTGACGGCCATGATGACCGCCGGGAAGATCCGCGAGCATCCCCTCCGGAGATGAATCCAAATCCATACCAGAAAACCCTGGGTTGCCTGATTGCCAAGCAAACAACGCCGGCAGCGCATCAGCACCAACAACGAAACTGCTGTTTCCTGAGTCTTTGAAAAACCACATCGCCTGCGGGTCTATGCCAACAGTGTTCAGTAGGAAATCGGTATAGCTAATCTTGCTCAGTCGCTGCTTCTTTTGATCAGAAGAAAGCCCCGGCATGTAATCCGGAAGTTCTCTACTATAAAGACGACGGAGGTCTTCTTTGGCCACATCAGACAAAGGAGATTCATTAAGAAAATCTTCCGAGTAGCCATAGCCTTCGCGCTTCACTAATTTGTCACTGCCCCATGTTTCTTTGTCGAAAAAATAGGACGAGCCCAAGCCCATGCGCCGATACATCGAACGGCTCAGCGCTGTGTCGCTGAGAAAACGATCAAGGTCAACACCGATATCTTTGAGTAGTTTCAAGGACGGCGCGTTATATCGTTCGGGAGATTCTATATTGAGTGTGCCGCCATTGAGCGCCATCATTCGCCCGTTGTAGTCAAATTCATTGCGTTTGGCATGGCCGCCAAAATCATCATGGTTGTCGAGGATTAGTACGCGAGCATCACTTCCAGCTTTCTCGAGGAAAAAATGCGCTGCAGATAAACCGCTGATGCCGCCACCGACGATAACCAGGTCATATTCTTCGCCAGTATCACTGGCTAACGATAGATCCCAGCCTCGTTGGTCGCGCATCTGATGTCCTACTTCCCAAGAGCCATCATGGCTGCCACGCAGTCCCAGCTGCGACGGCGGGTAGTAGTCAGGAGATGATGAAGATTGCGCCGAGGAACCCGTAAGCCCAGGCATCAGGAGTGCTCCACCTAGGGGAGCTGCAAAACCATTGATGAAATCCCGCCGACTAATCGACTGATTCATTCCGAGGTCCTTATCATAGGGTTTTGTCATGGGCCGTCACTGTTTGAAGCTGTATTATTTATTTGAAGTCTATGTGACTATAAGCTCTTAAGGTGCTTCTGACAATCCATGTTGATGTTAAGATAACTGTTCTAGAAGTACGCTGAGTCACTATAAAACTGGGTATGTTGTTAAGAATTGAGAAGTGAAGATTAGAGTTTAGAGCGCGTGAGATAAGTTAAGTTGTTAGGATTGGATAAAAATAAAATGCAGAAGTTCGATGTTGTAGTTGTTGGCGCTGGTTTCGCGGGCATGTATGCCTTGCACAAGCTTAGAGGGCTAGGGTTTACCGTTAAAGTAGTTGAAGCCGGCGATGGTGTGGGCGGAACTTGGTTTTGGAATCGTTACCCAGGTGCGAGATGTGACGTTCACAGCTTAGAGTATTCCTATCAATTTTCCGAAGAATTGCAGCAGGAATGGAGCTGGTCAGAAAAGTATGCGCCGCAACCGGAAATATTAGAATACGCCAATCACGTTGCTGACCGATTCGATTTGCGCAGAGACATCCAGTTTAGCACTCGCGTTACCTCAATGATTCTGCAAGAGTCTTCGCGGTGGATACTAACCACACACAGTGAAGAAGTAATCGAAGCCCAGTTTTGTGTTATGGCCACGGGCTGCCTCTCCAAATTTAATATTCCAAAATTCGAAGGCTTGGAGAGCTACGCCGGAGAAGTACTCCACACGGGCGACTGGCCCAAACACGAAGTAGATTTTGAAGATAAGGATGTCGGCATCATTGGCACGGGTTCGTCGGCGATTCAAGCGATCCCCCTAATCGCTGAGAAAGCTAAATCCTTGACTGTTTTCCAGCGCACAGCCAGTTATTCGATTCCTGCACACAACTCGGCGACCGATAAGGAATATGAAGAATCTATAAAAACAGATTACGCCGAATTTAGAAGAAGTAACTCTCTGCGTTATGCGGCGCTTAACAACAACCCTAATCCAGTCTCTGCGCTCGCATTAGAAAGTGATGAGCGCGATGCCTATTATCAATCACGTTGGAATGACGGTGGCCTTTCATTTCTTGCAAGCTTCAATGACATTGGTAGCAATCTCGAAGCCAATAAAACTGCAGCAGCATTTGTACACAGAAAAATACACGATATTGTAAAAAATCAAGCGGTGGCCGAGCTTCTGTGCCCAAAAACCGTGCTGGGCTGTAAACGCTTGTGCGTCGATACCAATTACTACGGAACCTTTAACCGCGACAACGTGACGCTGGTAGACATAGGGGAGGCGGGGATAGATAAGATATCCGAGCAGGGAGTTATTGCTAAGGGTGAAGAGTTTAGTTTCGATACCTTAATCTTCGCTACTGGATTCGATGCAATGACTGGTGCGCTGTTAGACATCGATATACGCGGCAGCAACGACCTTAGCCTTAGAGAGAAATGGCAGGATGGGCCAAAGAACTACCTAGGATTAACAATCAGTGGTTTTCCAAACCTATTCACAATAACAGGACCGGGAAGTCCCTCTGTGCTTGCCAATATGATTGTAGCCATAGAGCAACACGTGGAATGGATCGCGAGTTGCCTCAGTTACTTGCGTGATAACTCGAAACAGAGAATAGAAGCCGAAGTGACGGCCGAAGAATCTTGGATAGATTTGGTCAATGGCATCGCAGAGACCACGATCTATTCTAGTGGCTGCAATTCTTGGTACACCGGCGCCAATATTCCCGGAAAGCCTCGAATCTTTATGCCCTATTTAGGTTTCCCGTCGTATGTAGAGAAGTGTGAAAGTGTGGCCGAGCAAGACTATAGCGGTTTTAAGATTAGTTAAAGCGACCCTGTAGCTTCCACTGGAGCGTCCGCTTATGAGGGTGGAGCGGGCATTTAGTGGGGCGCTGCCGGGCTCTGGGCTAATGACCGCTACCGACCCAAAGCGGACACTTGAGATCTCCAGAAAACCCTCAGATTTAGTCCTAATTCAGCGACTAATGTAGCTTATGGGAGCGTATTCTGGACCCTTTGTCTAAACCATGAGGCAGCGTTGCAAAGTGCGCTGTGGCGCCTAATTTCCAACCCTGAGGGCGAGCTATCCAGAAGGTTTGCGATCAAGCCGCGATGAATTGCTTCAAAGAATGGTTATAGAACATTCCAATCTCGCCTGTGAAAGTGCTACATTTAGTGCCTATACTAGATACATGAATAACTTAGATGCTGGATGCCTGCAGAAGGGAAGAGAGGCCTGACTGGCAGTCATAGATGATTAATCAGTCTTGTAAACAAAGGATGGAACTATGAAATATTTCAGTAAAATTCTTTTACCAGTCATATTGGCATTGTTGGCTCTTCCAGCCTTCTCATACGGCCAATCCAATGAAATCACCTTCCACAAAGACATCGAGCCGATTTTGCAGCGTAGCTGCCAGAACTGCCACCGGATTGGTGGTGGCGGTCCAATGCCATTGGTGACTTTTGATGAAGTCGCCCCCTTCGCCGGACTGATCGAATTCAAGACAGGTTTGCGAGACGAGGCTGGAGCCATGCCGCCATGGTATGTAGAGAAGAATATCGGCATTCAGAGCTTCAAGAACGACACGTCCCTGAGCGATGAGGAAATTGCCGCCATATCTACATGGGCTAGAAGCGGCACTCCCAAGGGGGATTCTGCGGACGCACCGGAGCCGCTGGCTTTTGATGACAGTATCAAGTGGAAAGCCGGCGAACCAGACTTGGTCGTCATACTTCCTGAGATTACCAAGCTAGCTGGAACCGCTGACTGGTGGGGCGAGTTGGAAACAGTGCCTACCGGGATGACCGAAGATCGCTATATAAAGTCTGTGGAGGTTGTTGAGGTTAACGACGTCGATATGACCCAACTTGCTGGAACTGTTGGCGGTCGTTATATCTTCCATCACATGCTTTGGTTCACTGCAAAATTGGACGAGGAAGGAAATCCTCAGCGTTCGTTGTTCAATGCTCCCTGGCCTGTCCATGAAGTTGGGCGTAACGCCGATATTTTCGACGCTAATACCGGCCGCCTTTTGCAGGCGGGGTCTGCCATAGTTTCTGACTCGATTCATTTGCACTCCAACGGCAGAGACACGACAGGTCATCTCGAGATTGGGTTTACCTTCCATGAAAGAGGCTTCGAACCGAAGTATAGAGATTCGATTAATTTTACCGGTAATGGGGTTGATATAAGCATTGCGCCGAATCAGACGGATCAGGAGCTGCATGCATACAGCATTCTTGAATCCCATACTAAGATCGTCTCTTTCGAACCTCATCTACACGCCCCTGGATCTCGAATGTGCCTAGAGGCGATCTGGGGTCATCAAGTCGAGACTTTGTCCTGTGTAGGTTACGACCACAATTGGGTGCGAACCTATCAATTCCAAGATGCGGCGGCACCGCTACTTCCCAAGGGCACTATTCTTCATATCACTGGTTATATGAACAATACAGAGACTAATATAAATATCCCTGATCCACGCAACTGGCAGGGGTCTGGCAATCGTTCTACCCAGAATATGTTTCTCGATCTCGGTATTCGGGTTTCTATGAATCAGGAACAATTCCTGGAAGCCATGGAGGAGAGGCAACAAGTTCTCAATTTAGGCCCTAACGATCACGTAGTAGGGTGTCCACTCTGTACGGCGACTCTTGTGTCACCAGTGACAGATGCTGACGATTAGATCCCAATCAGTAGAGAAAATAATTGAGGAAGTGGATACGACTATGAATACTTTTATGAATGGTTCTGGAAGCCGAAGAAAATCTCTATTACTTGCTGCGCTATTAGTTTTATCACCTGCTGTAGTTACCGCAGAAACTCTACTGCATGGTGCACCTGTGTATCCTTCATTTGAGGGTTGGCACCCAAATGCTGACGGCACCTTTAATTTGATGTTCGGTTACATGAACGAAAATTGGGAAGAAACACCATTAGTAGAAGTTGGAGACAATAATTTTTTCTCACCAGGGGATGCAGATCAGGGCCAGCCGACTAATTTTTTACCGCGCCGAAATCGTTTCACATTCGAGGTTACGGTATCTGCAGATTGGGGTGATCGTGAGTTGGTCTGGAACTTGGATATCAATGGCGTTCAAGCGAAGGCCTACGGAACATTAAAGCCAGATTATCTGGTTGATAATATAGTAATTGCTTCTGAAACAGGGTCCCTTGGGATTGGTGTCAGTAGTCCCGAGTCCAGAGCAAATGTCCCACCTTCGCTTACAGTTCAAGGCGATGAGGTGCGGACAGCCAAAGTAGGTGAAGCAATCACTCTTCGGACTCACCTGGTAGATGATGGGCTGCCGAGATCCAGAGCTAGGACCGCAAGGGACGAGGAAGACCTGCATCGCGCCATGTTTCGCGCGCCTCAAAAACCCACCGTGAACAAAATTAATGCCTTATACCAAAGTTGGAATGTCTATCGCGGGGCAGGCAAGGTTACCTTCGATCCCCCACAAACCAAGGTATGGGAAGACACTCGCGTGGCAGCTAACTCGCCATGGGGAGGATTATGGTTGCCACCTGAAATTCCGGAAGATGGCATGATTGAAGTAACGGCGACCTTCGATAAACCGGGGACGTATATTCTCTGGGGGCGTGCCGATGATGGCGGGCTGTATGATGACGGTTACATTACAGTGCACGTGGAATAATCAGGATCAGGATTAGTTCTGATTAATTTCCAACTTTTCTTTCTGGTCGACCGGTTTGTGCGCTGCGCAAGGATTAAACTCTTCAGTTTTACTCTAAATTTGACCGTCCTCGTCCTCCATTAAAAATGAAGGCGGTCATGGTTTACTATGCCTGCTATTGGCCGACAGCGGATTTAGATGATTACAAATTACTGAGCTAGAGTAACTTGCTCTTTTAATTGGGCCTATTCCTATTAAACGACTCTGCCCCCTTTGGATCACTATGAAAAGGAAGAGAAAAGGAGTTTATTGATGATTGGAAGTACTCAATCTGCTATTACGGTGATCGGTAGTATCAATACCGATATGGTCGTTAAAACTCAGTCGCTGCCTGCGGTAGGGGAAACGGTAATTGGTGGAAATTTTTTCATGTCAGCAGGAGGCAAGGGCGGAAATCAGGCAGTTGCAGCTGCTCGCTTGGGCGCTGAAGTGTCGATGGTCGCCAACCTAGGCATGGACATGTTTGGCGATACAGCTATTAATAAATTGCAAGCGGAGGACATCGACTGTGGATTTGTCAGCCGCGATAAGCATCAAGCATCGGGAGTAGCGCTAGTTAGTGTTGATGAAAGCGGAGCGAATCACATCGTGGTTGCCCCGGGTGCGAATTCCACATTGCACAGCAGGCATGTTGAAGCTGCATTAAAGCAGATAAGGTCATCATCTTTAGTTCTTATGCAATTAGAGATTCCAATGGGCACAGTAACTAGAGCTGCTGAACTTATCCGAGAAAAGGGCTGTAGGCTTATTCTGGACCCCGCTCCCGCCCAAGAACTACCTGC
Organism: Gammaproteobacteria bacterium; assembly: GCA_028825335.1. Lineage (GTDB taxonomy): Bacteria > Pseudomonadota > Gammaproteobacteria > Pseudomonadales > Pseudohongiellaceae > UBA9145. Next base: position 7,568 of record JAPKAI010000055.1, read on the forward strand.
GTCAGTTCTTGCAAGTGCATACCTGTTAACCCCCAATGAGACTGAAGCTGAGAGTTTGACAGGAATCCAAGTAGTGGACGAGAATTCCGCTCGAAAAGCGGCGACTAAAATTTTGGCGGTCGGTGTTGAAAATGTTGCTATTACTCTTGGTAATCAAGGTGTTTTTTTTGCGAACAATAGCAGTTCTCATCTTATTTTAAGCCCTACGGTTGACGCTGTTGACACGACCGCGGCGGGCGACTGCTTCAACGGATCGGTCGCGGCAGCCCTTGCTACGGGAAGTAGTTTGCTCGAAAGTATAGAGTTTGCATGCAAGGCTGCGTCGATTTCTGTAACGCGACTTGGAGCTCAAGACTCCATGCCCTATGCTCGTGAAGTTGAGATGTAGAGAATAGGTTAAGAGAAGTGCCGAATTAACGTAGCCAATCAACCCATAGTACTTTATTCTTTTTGCAAAGCTTGAGCCTGGGATTAGGAAAGCAGGAGCCTATGATAAAAATAATTAGAAGTACATTTGCTGCAGTAGTGTTGGTATTGCTGACCGCTTGCGGGGCAGATGATTCCAGTGACTCGCCCGCTGCAGGCGGTGCCGAAGCCAAGCCTAGGATTGCGCTGGTAATGAAGTCTCTCGCCAATGAATTTTTCGTCAATATGGCTAGCGGTGCAGAAGCCCATCAGGCTGATCATAGTGAGCAATATGAGCTCTTGGTAAACGGTATTAGGAATGAAAGTGATCTGGCTCAACAAGTAAATCTTGTAGACCAAATGATTGGCTCTTCTGTGCAGGCCATCGTTATAGCTCCGGCAGATTCTCGAGCGCTGGTGCCGGTACTGGCACGTGCTGTCGCAGCGGGAATCGTAGTTATCAATATCGATAATCGCCTGGAGCCAGAGGTCCTGGCAGAATATGATCTACAGATCCCTTTCATTGGTCCAAGTAACCTTGAGGGGGCAAAGTTAGTGGGAGACTACGTGTTGCAGGATTTGACTAGTGATAGTGAAGTGGCAATTCTTGAAGGGATTTCCTCGGCATTTAATTCTATTCAGCGACGAACTGGTTTTGAACAAGCTGTGGCGCAAGCGAATATGCAAGTGGTGACATTGCAAAGTGGTGATTGGGACCAGACCAAGGCCGCGCAGTTAACCTCGGCAATTTTGTCTCAGTATCCCGGGCTCGATGTTATTCTGGCGGCTAATGATAATATGGCGCTAGGCGCAGCCGCAGCCGTAGCATTAGCAGCGCTTGATCACAAAGTAACAATCGCTGGGTTTGATAATATCACGGCAATACACCCTTTGATTGAGGCGGGGGCAGTCGCAGCTACCGTGGACCAATTCGGTGATCAGTTAGCGGTATTCGGTATTGAGTATGCGCTTGAGATTATGGCTAGCGGCGCTGTACTTGAAGACAAAGAAACACCTTTGGAGCTAATTACCGCAGCTTCTCTTTAGAAAATTTCGGCAACGAGAATTCAAATCGTGACTGCACGCATCACTATCAAAGGACTTAATAAGAGCTTTGCCACGCCGGTACTCAAGCAGCTTGCACTGCAAGTAGCCCCAGGCAGTATCCATGGTCTGGTAGGAGAGAATGGCGCCGGAAAATCCACGCTGATTAACATTATCTGCGGTCTCTTGGCTGCCGATTCAGCGTCTCTCACATTGGATGGTCGCGCCTATCATCCCACCTCTCGAACAGATTCTCTTGCTGAAGGCCTGGCTCTTGCTTCCCAGGAACTAAGTCTGATTGAAACTCTGTCTATTGAAGAAAATATTTTGCTCTCATCGTTTCCTCAAAATGCTGTCAGCATTGATCGGCGTGCAGTAAGGCAACAGGCTAAGGTGCTAATGGAGATAGTTGGTCTGCGAAACATACCTCCTCAGACACAGCTTGCACACTTAAGCCTGGCAGAGAAGCAATTGGTAGAACTGGCGAAAGCACTGTCGATGCCAGCGGATAGAATCAAGCTTTTGATTTTGGACGAGCCCACATCTGCTTTGACATCTTCTCAGGCTGATCAAGTACACAAAATCATTAAACAGCGTGCAAAGTCGGGCCTGAGTGTGATTTATGTTTCTCACCGATTGGATGACGTTCTTTGTGTATGTGATACGGTTTCCGTATTGCGTGATGGGGTTATTCAATTGACTGCAGCCAGCAATTCCTTGACTAGCAATGATCTAATCAGAGAAATGTCCGGTGAGGAATTGTTGCAGCACAGTGGTGATGAGCCAAGAGAAACAGGCGACCTGCGACTGGGCATAGAGCAGCTATCGAGTGCAGACTTTCCTGAGCCTATCTCGCTGCAATGCCACGCTCGAGAAATAATCGGCATCGCAGGATTGGCTGGAGCAGGCAGGTCCGAATTATTACATGCTATCTATGGTCTGGCTGCTGACCGCCAGGGGCGAGTAGTATTAAATAGGTCCGGTGCCAATGTGCTTATTGATTCCGCGAATACGGCTGCCAAAAATGGCATGGCACTAATCGCAGAAGATAGAAAGTCTCAGGGGATATTTTCTGGTAAATCGATCTCTTTTAACACCACAGTGGCAGGTCTCGGTAAACTAAGTGGAAACTTAGGCGCGATCATACCGAAGCGTGAGCAACGCGTCAGCGAAGAGCTGATTTCAAGACTAAAGGTAAAGTGCGAAGGCACGCTGCAATCTATTGACAGGCTTAGTGGCGGTAATCAACAGAAGGTTCTGATTGCCCGCTGGCTGCAGTCCGAGTCTGATGTTTGGCTGCTTGACGAACCAACTCGAGGAGTAGACGCGGGGTCGAAATTTGCGATTCACGAACAATTACGAAAACTGCGCGATCAAGGTGCAACAATGATCATCGTTTCCAGCGAGCTGGAAGAGTTAACCGCGCTTTGTGATCGCATACTGGTGTTGTCGAATAAAAAGGCGGTAGCCATATTTAAGCGTGGCCAATGGAGTAAAGAAAAGTTGTTAGCGGCAGCCTTTAGCGAACACAAAGGTGAGCGGGCATTGGCTGGATAATGTATCTATCGCTACTACAAATCAACGGCCAAGAAAACACACTCGGAGAGTCACGATTTTGTTTGGTAAATTAAGTTTACTATTTGAAGAGTTTCTTATTTTTATCGCTCTGCTCTTGTTGATGCTGTTTTTTGGCTTAATGACAGAAAATTTTTTTACGCTTGGAACTCTTAGGACAATTTCAACGCAGCTGCCTGCGTTGACCGTTGTGACTATTGGCATGACCTTGGTGCTGATAAGCGGCGGCATTGATTTGTCGGTAGGGTCGATTGTGGCATTAAGTTCCGGTGTCATCGGTATCGCATTCACAGTATTCGAATTGCCATTGCCCGTGGCTGCGATTCTGGGAATTTTGGCTGGAGGTTGTGCGGGCCTAATCAATGGATTTTTAGGAAGCTATCTTCGCTTGCCAGTTTTTATAGTCACTCTGGGAATGTTGGAAGCTGGCCGTGGTATGGCATATCTGGTTACCGATTCGCAGACAGTTTACATCGGCGCCAGTATTCAAGCATTGTCTCTGCCTATATCAGGCATCGGTGTATCGGCTTCTTTTCTTATTTCCCTGGGGTTAGTAGTGCTAGCTCAATACGTTTTAACGCGCACAGTTTATGGTCGTTACCTTATAGCCATAGGGACCAATGAGCAGGCGGCGAAGATCTCAGGTATTCGAACTGAACCTTATTTGATGTGGGTGTTGGTAATGTCCGGCTTATTAGCCGGTCTCGGCGGGCTGATGAATGCGGCTTATCTTGGTGCTTCAGACCCCAACGCCGCAACTGGTTTGGAGCTATCTGCAATCGCTGCTGCTGTAATCGGTGGTACTAGTTTGATGGGTGGGCGTGGATCAATAGTTGGTGCTTTTATTGGCGTGTTGATTATTTCGGTGTTACAGAACGGGCTAGCACAAATGGGGGTGTCGGAACCGGTTAAGCGATTGATTACTGGGCTGGTGATTATTCTAGCGGTGTTAATCGATCGTTGGCGCGGTCGGCAGGTTTAGCATTTGTTTCCTTAACAATATTAAGAAGAATTAGAAAACGAGAGTAACAATTATGCGAATCATTAAATATCTAGGGCTGTCGATGTTTGTTTTTTTTACCGCTGCAAGCTGCAGCGCACCAAACGAGCCTGACGAAATCATTGTCGACAGAGAGCAGTATCTAGATCGGCTTGAAGGGTTCTGGCTCGGTCAGAGTCTCGCTAACTGGACGGGACTGGTTACGGAAGTTGACAAGATTGGTGGCGAAGGACCCGAGGGGGAGTTTTATACAAGGGACGATTGGGGCGGACCAGATCAGCCGCGATATGGGGGTTCTCAACCCTCTTCGGTTTCCCCGATTATCACTTGGGTAATTCGCGAGAGAGATGAAATTTGGGGTTCTGATGATGACACCGATATTGAGTATATCTATCAGCATTTACTGCAACAACATGAGACGTCTATCTTAAGTGCGGAGCAGATTCGTGACGGTTGGCTCGCTCATATCTATTCTGATGAAAATTCACCGCACATGAGAAATGGTCAGCCAGAAAATTACCTCTGGGTGTCTAACCAGAGAGCGTTTACTCTCATGAACGAGCAGGGATTGCTCCCGCCAGCCACCAGCGACCCGGCGAACAATGAACACTTCGATATGATCGATGCGCAATTAACGACGGAAATTTTCGGTCTCTATGCTCCAGGGCGACCCGATATGGCGCTAAAAATGGCGCACTTGCCGGTGCGCGTGACTGCTCATGACGAGGCCGCATTAGCTGCCGAGTTCTACATCATAATGCATTCTCTCGCTGCTGTAGTCGATCCTAGCCAGTCTCGCAAAGAGCAGATTCATGATATGGCAGCGCAGGCCCGTGCTCTGACTCGAGATGATTCGTATATAGCTAAAATGCATGACTTTGTGTTTTCTAGATATCAGGCCGGAGTTTCTTGGGAACAAGCACGCGATGATGTCTATCAACGTTATCAGGTAGAAGCACAAGATGGATATGATCTCAGTGGACGTACCCTTTCCTGTCTTGGCTGTTTCGCGGCGGGAATAAATTTTGCTGCCAGCATGGTAAGCCTCTATTTTGGTGAAGGGGAGTATCAGGAAACAGTCAAGATCGCCGTCTTGGCAGGCTGGGATTCCGATAATCCTGCAGCGACCTGGGGAGGGCTCATAGGTTTTATGGATGGCCGCAATGAGTTGGAAGCTAACTTTGATCTAGCTATGTCAGACCGCTTCGATATCAATCAAACAAGATATGGCTTCCCGTTAGCAGATGGCATTGATACTTTTCCTAATATGTCAGCTGCCGGTCAAAGCATCGTCGATAGGGTCGTAGTAGAGAGGTTGCAAGGCAGCATCGACGGCAAAGTCTGGCGGATTCCAGGCTCTTCGTCCAAATAATAAGTAAAAATACCGGGTCCGCGTCATTGCTCAACTGTTAGAAGAATTTAAGCAGCATAGAGCCATATCTCTTGTCTGTCCGATATTTCACAATTTGTAACATTTAGATTTTGGGGCTATGCGATAATTCCGCTTTTACATGGCCTTTCTAAACTCTTGTTAAGCAACTGGCAATGTTTGGCCGATATTGTATGGACTCTGCGATCTGCGCACTTTACCTACCAAAACAATGAGACAAGCTGGATGAGAAGTAAAATAGGTTCCATCAAAATTGCAGGCTTCATGTTCTTCCTCAGCCTAGGCTCCTCAGTCTCCGCGCAAGATAGCGTAGGGGATGACTCAACTGTTAGGTATCCGGCAGCCTACTTCGAAGAATGGGCGCCTGTTACGGCACAGGACATGATGGACAGAATTCCGGGCCTCAGTAACAGTGGTGGTGGCAGTCGTGGTGGGTTCAGCAGCGGTGGTCGCGGTCATGGCGGTCATGGCGGTCCTAGTGGAGGCAGAGGCAGAGGGGGGCGTGGCTTTGGTAGCGGCAGTGGCGGGAGCGAGATACTCATTAACGGCAAGCGCACGGCCGGCAAGAATAACAGCACCGGCAGTCAGCTCGGCACTATTACTGCGGATCAGGTTAATTACTTCGAGATCATACGCGGCACTTCCGGTGAATTAGATGTTCGGGGTAGCGGGCAGGTAGTCAACGTTGTTTTATTCGAAGAGTTAAGTTCTGCCACCATTCAATTTGAGGCCAGCCTCCAACTCTCCGAAGACGATACCATTTCTCCTGGCGGCAATCTGTCATTCAGCGGCCAGCAAGGTGGTCTCGACTATCAGGTCAGCGCCCGGACAAATGATGTCTATTTTAGAAGCCTCAGCAAAGAAAATTCCATTCTAGGTGATTTCTCTCCCAACGATCTCATTCGTGAAGACAGAGCAACTGATGGAAACAGCACCACCGTTAGTGCGAATTTAGGCTATGACATAAATGCGAAGAGTAGTGCCAGGTTCAATGTTCAGTTTGGCGAAGGCGTTGGAGAAACGGATCTTTTTCGTCGAACTATCGACCTGAAGATTAATCCGAATACCTTAGATAGGCAGCGAGAGAGCAGCCCCAGTGGTACCGACGATTGGGAGATTGGGGGTGACTACGAATACAACACAGAAGGCGGGAATCGCTTCAAGATACTACTTATTAGTAATTCTGCGACTCGAGAGAACAGGCGAGAACGCTTCGATCAATTCGATGATGGCTCCGAGACTAAGAATTTATTTCTGGATACTAGCAGCACAACTAAAGAACGCATTCTTCGAGGGTCCTTCACTTTCGATATTTTCGAAGGGCAGGATATAGAACTCGGTGGCGAGCGCGCGCAGACTATCCTCGACTCCAGCCTAGCACTGGGCCTCCTGAGTTCAACCGGTATTCCATCTCCGGCTTTTGGTGGCCTGGTTCCAGTATCGGTTAGTAATGCAAACTCCTCGGTAGAGGAAATACGCTATGAGCCCTTCGCTATTCATAATTGGATTATCAATCCGAGCATGACTTTGGAAACTTCGTTACTCTATGAGACTTCCGAAATCACTCAGAGTGGTGACGTAACCAAGAAAAGGGATTTTGATTTCGTAAAACCCAAGGTCGATTTTAGATATAACCTGACGCCTACCATTCAACTTCGTGGAACTATCGAGAAAGTGGTGGAACAACTTAGTTTCAACGACTTCGTAGCGGCTACCGATAATCAGGACATAGACTCGAACGTACAGTCAGGTAACGCCAACCTTCGCCAAGAGTGGTATTGGAACTACGAGATCAATACCGAGTATCGTCTGCCAAACGATATAGGGGTTCTAAGCGCTCGAGCCTATTTTGAGGACTGGAACGACAAAATTGAAAGGATGGATGTCTCTACATCGGAGGACAACCTACAGAGCGCTAACGGTAACATTGGTGACGGAACCAAGTACGGCCTCGAGCTGAATAGTAGTGTGCGCATGCGCATGATCGATATGCCCAACCTACTAGTTACCGCAAGTTTCTCCGTCGAAGATTCGAAGATCACCGATCCCTTCCTGGGAACCCAAAGGCGCTTTCTGTTTAGCAACAGGGGCATGTCGTCCCTAGGTTTTCGTCACGATATTCCGAAGTGGAATCTCAACTACGGAGTCAGCTGGAACAACTCCTTCGACGGCAATCGTACACGTATCGACATTGACGATATCGAGCTTTCCGCTGGGGACCCCTTCTGGCAGAGTTTTGTCGAGTGGCGCGGGCCGTTTAGCATGACCTATCGTCTGAATGCGAGCCGATTGGTTAATGATGGTGAATTTTGCCGCGAACGACAACGCTTCGTTGGTCGTGTTTCTAGCGGCATTCTCGAGGAAATAGAAGACCAGTGCAGCTCTTCAGGTCGGACAATTTCTCTCAGCGTGAACGGCACTTTCTAGTCTGGCATCTCTCCCTTTTAGTTTTCTCACTTTGTTAATGTAACTTTTGGCGGCATTGAAGCAGGATCCACAACGCAGGCTTTTTAGCTAATACCAGCAATAGCCGTGAACTGCTCAGCTGTTTCGAGGAACCAGTAATGCAAGAATCAAGCGCACCATTCCGTTTTGGCAACAGCTACGCCGAGGAGTTGCCAGACTTCTATGTCGAGAGCGCCCCGATGGCTGTCGAGACGCCGAACTTGCTGCAATTCAACATGCCGCTTGCCATCGAGCTTGGGTTGGGTGTCGCTGATCTGCCCTCACAAGACCTGGCGCAAATCTTCTCAGGACAGAAATTGCTGGCTGGCTCTCGCCCGCTGGCGCAAGCCTACGCTGGACATCAGTTTGGCGGATTTTCTCCGCAGTTAGGTGACGGACGCGGCTTGCTCTTGGGTGAGGTGGTAAGTCCTGATGGATGTCTACGCGATATCGCGTTGAAAGGTTCTGGACGAACTGCGTTTTCTCGCGGCGGCGACGGCAAAGCCGCGATCGGCCCCGTGCTGCGTGAATATCTGCTCGGCGAAGCGATGTACTGCCTAGGAATTCCAACGACTCGTGCTTTGGCGGCCGTTGCCACAGGGGAATCCGTGTATCGCGAGAATACATTGCCAGGAGCCATCCTTACTCGCGTAGCTTCCAGCCATATTCGCATTGGAACTTTTCAGTTCTTTGCATCTCAGCAGCGGTGGGATCAGGTTAGGCAACTAGCCGACTATGCCATCAAGCGTCACTATCCGCATCTAAGTGGCGACAACGATCGTTATCTATTGTTCCTGCGGGCGGTATCTGAACGGCAAGCGTCTTTAGTCGCCGATTGGATGCTGATCGGGTTCATCCATGGCGTCATGAACACGGACAACATGGCGATTTCTGGTGAGACGATCGACTACGGTCCCTGCGCTTACATGGAAGCGTTTAGCACTGATGCCGTGTTTAGCTCCATCGACCAACAAGGGCGTTACGCGTACAAGAATCAGCCGCAGATGGCACAGTGGAATCTAACTCGATTCGCCGAGACACTGCTTCCACTGATTGACGAGGATGATCCCGAACGAGCTGTTCCGGAAGTGGAAGCTATCCTCAACGATTTCACCCTCCACTATGAAAAGCAGTGGTTAGCTGGAGCGCAAGCGAAGCTGGGATTAGAAAATCCTAGTTTGGACATCGACAGTGATAAGTTACTCGTGAATGACTGGCTCAATCTGCTGGAAATTTATTCAGTTGATTACACGCTAGCGTGGCGAAGACTGGCTGACGCCGCTGCAGGTAATTCGGAATCTCTGGAAGCGTTGTTTCCTTCCAGTGAGGTATTCGCCGATTGGCTTAGCCGATGGCATGAACGAATCGCTAAGCAGTCTGCTGTCGACAGCACTTCGAGGATGCGCTCTGTAAATCCGATCTACATCCCGCGAAACCACTTGGTGGAAGACGCGTTGGCTGCAGCAACCAACGACGCCAATCTCGAACCGTTCGAGAAATTGCTTGCTGTGCTCACACACCCCTTTGATGAGCGACCGGAGCTTGCTAATTACGCTCAACCCGCGTCGGAAAATTTTACGGGCCGCTACAAGACTTTCTGCGGCACGTAGTCTCTATTTCCGCGGTGTGTTAACTACACCATTTACGCTATTACCTATCAAAAAAAGGCCCACAGTTAAGTGGGCGTTTTATGTTGTATCGAAAGGTGAAATAGAACGAAAGTGAACGGTACGCTAAGCTGTTTCTGCAGTCGCAATATGACGGATCTTGCTGATCATCGATCGTAGACCATTGCCGCGAGTTGGCGAGATGTGGCGGAACAGATCAAGGCGTTCAAACAGTTTATCAATATCCGTCGCTAGCAAGTCTGTTGGAGTGAGATTGTTAAAAGCCAGCAGAATAATTGCAGCCAGCCCGCGCACAATGATGGCGTCGGAATCGATCAATAGAAATAGTTTACCGCTAGCTTCATCGTAGTGGTGAATCAGCCACACCTGACTCTGACAGCCATGCACATAGTTTGCTTCTATGCGTTCAGTATCCGGAAATGGCGGTAGGGCTTTGCCCAAGTCGATAATAAAGGCGTAGCGATCTTCCCAGTCGTCGAGAAGTTCAAAGGCGTCATATACATCTTTTAAGGTGGTGCTAGTGCCCAGAGGGTTGTTAGTGAAATCGTTTGCGCTGGCGTTCATTACAACATTCCCAGTTCCAGTTTGGCTTCGTCGCTGAGCATTTCTTTGCTCCACAGTGGATCAAAGGTTATTTCTACTGTGACTTTGTCTACGTTGGGCACGTTTTCCAGTTTGGTTTTTACGTCTTGGGCAATCACCGGGCCCATGCCGCAGCCAGCGGCGGTGAGGGTCATGGTAATCTTGACGTGGTTGCCAAGCTCGGGATCTTTCTCAAGGTTGCAGTTGTAAATCAGTCCCATTTCCACAACGCTGACTGGAATTTCCGGGTCATAGCAGTTACCCAGAGCTTCCCATAGCTGATCTTCGTTGACAGAGCCATCTTGGGGAATATCAAAACTACTGACCTGTGGCTGTTTCCCAAGGGCATCGGCGTCTTGTCCTTCAATGCGGGCCATATTGCCGTTTACTGCTACGGTATAGGTGCCACCTAGTGACTGGGTAATGCTAATGAAGGCATTCGCCGGAATCATGATTTCCGTTCCTGATGGCACCAGGCGGGCTTCCACCTCGCGTGTGGTTACTACAACTTCCCTTTCTTCCATCTTCTACTCCGTCACGACACTGTAAAGCTTTCGCCGCAGCCACATTCTGCTGTGGCGTTGGGGTTGCGGAATTCAAAAGTAGAATTCACGCCTACGGTGACGAAATCGATTTCAATACC